>JAICKM010000325.1 GCA_025927935.1 Chloroflexia bacterium
CGGCGGGAATAACGCTGGCGGCACAGGCGGCCGGGCCGGTTTCAAACCGGCCCCAACTTCTAATCATCCCGGTGACCGGCGCTACCAAACGTCTCAAAAAAGGGGCGCGACCGGCTGGTCGCGCCCCTGCTGTTGGCCGCCGCGCTGCCTACTGGTTCAGCGTGTACCGCCATTCCAGATAGTGCTGGCCGACATTGCCTTGCTGGATCTGCCAGACCGGGGCAAAGTCGGGCACATAGGTCAGCACGCGGCGCTGATAGATCTGCACCAGCACCGGGTAGTCCCGGCCGCCCACGCGCATCTGCGTCCAGTAGCCTTCGGTGATCGGGTAGCCCAGCACGAAGGTCCAGTCGAAGCCGTAGGTACCTTGCATGCCTTGCAGGTAGTTCCAGAAGACGTTCGGGATATTGTGCCCGGTCTGCGGGGTAAAGGCAGCGTAGCTGGTGAGCGCGCCGTGCGCGGTGTCCTTGCTGACCACGCCGTCCACGTCGAGGGCGTCGTCCACCGGCGCGCCGATCCGGCTTGCGGCCTGGTGTTCGCCGTGCAGGCTGGCGACGGCGGCGAAGGTCGCGTAGCCCGGCGCGACCGGGTTGTCCTTGCGCGCGTCGCCCACCACCGGGATGGTGCAGGGCACGCTCGCCCGGACGCGGGTCGTGTCGCCGGTCTGGATCTCGCCGCTGACCATCTCCACGGCCAGCAACCCGTTGGTCACATAGTACGGATCGTGGGGACTGCTCGCCGGATGGTTGACTTCCATGCGGCTCTTGTCGTAGTACTGCACCAGGTGCCGGCCGCCCGGCCCCTCGGCATAGGCTTCCTGGGCGAGGAAGCGGGGCGCCGGCCCCCAGAGCCAGGAGCGCGGCGCCTGCCCCGCTGCCACGGGCGCGTCGGCCTCGCCCCAGACGCGGGCGAAAGCCGGGTCGGGCGGGACTGTCCAGCCTACGATGATGCGCTGGTTGGCCGGCGCGCCGGCCACCGGGCCGAAGTCGCTCGCCACGAGCACAATCTTGCCCGCACCCGCGGCGCTCAGGCCGACGGAAGTCCGCCCGCCCGCGATGGCCGCCTGCCCGACCTCCTGCTGCTGCAGCACCTGGCCGGTGGTCAGGTCGCGCACCGTGAGCAGGACGGGCGCCTGCTGGCCGGTCTCGCTGGTCCAGGCAATCAGGTTGCCCGCAACCTGGAAATCCGCGCCCACGCCGGCCAGCTGCTGCACCACCCCGGTCGTCATATCGCGGCGTGAGACCAGACTCGCCGTGTTCCAGAAGACATCCTGTCCGTTCGTCTGCAGATTAGTGAACGCTTGTGGCCCCGTCGCCAGCTCGGTGACGGTGTTATCGGCCTCACGATAGCTGTAGAGGCCGAAGGTCTGGTGATCCCCCGTGCTGGACCAGACAATGATCGTGCCGGACAGCACGGCGGCGAAGAAGTTACCGGGCCGCAGCGCCGCGGGAATAGGGCGCACGTCCGCCGATTCGAGGCGCGCCAGATACAGCGAGGCTGCGTTCTGGGTCTCCACCAGCACCAGGACACGCCCGCTGCCGGCAGCATCCAGGGCGACCGGGCGCACCGCCCCCTGGCCGGAGGGATCGAGCGCCGTCAGGTTCGTAGCCTGCCGGGCCTGGCCGGTGCGCAGATCAAACAGGCAAAGCGAGCAATCGAAGTCCCCCGCCGTGAACTGGGGAACGTTCGAGGGATTCGCCGGGCGGGTGGGCTGCCGCCACAGCAGGTAGGGGCCGGCGAACTGGATATCCCGCGCGCCGAACACCACATCATTGGCGTTGAAATCCCGGTAGGTCGCGGCGTGAATGGTGAATTGCCGGGCATCTAGGGTATCGCGCAGGACGATTGTATGGACATAAGTGCCGCAATGGCCGCAGCCGAGATTACTGATCGTGTAGCCGATCCAATCCCCGTTGACTGCTAGCGCCGCAAAAAAGGGGCCGCTGGACATAGCAGGCCCGGTATTAGCGATGGTAACAGGCAGGAAAGGCAGCATGGCGGGCGTCTGCGCCCGCGCAACCGGGGCAGGCCCGGCCGGCAATAACAGGCCGGCTAGCAGCAACATTAACAACGGTAGGCCAAATAAGCGCGCCGCAATGTGTCTTCGTTTCATTGCAAACTCCTTTTTCGTTGGGCAGTCAGTCCGAGCCTGCCTCTACACGGACCCGGAAAGATGATTCGTTAGTAACACGAACAGGCCCCTGGTTGGTTGCGCGGGGGGCGCCGGGCCGCATGTGTAAGCGCGCCTACCGCGCGAGAGCCACTCACTGGTATAATGGTGTCCAGCCCTACCGCGGGTAACGGGCAACCGGGCACGGCAGCCAATCGGCTGCGAAGAAAGGGAATCGAATGGAGACACTTCCGCAGGACGCGGCGCTGATCATTATCGACGTGCAGCAGGGCCTGGACGACCCCAAATACGGGCCGCGCAACAATCCCCAGGCCGAGGAGAACATGGCCCGGCTGCTGGCCGCCTGGCGGGAGACCGGGCGCCCGATCTATCACATCCAGCATATGTCGCGCGAGCCGCAGTCGCCGCTGCGCCCCGGCCTGCCGGGCAACGCCATCAAGCCCGCGGTGCAGCCGCGGGCCGACGAGCCGCTCATCCGCAAAGATGTCAACAGCGCCTTCATCGGCACCGATCTGGAAGCGCGGCTGCGCCAGGCGGGCCAGGACACGGTCGTGCTCATCGGCCTGACCACCGAGCACTGCGTTTCCAGCACGGCGCGCATGGCGGGCAACCTGGGCTTCACCACCTACGTCGTCGGCGACGCCACGGCCACTTTCGACATGCGCGGCCCCGACGGCACGTTCTACCCCGCCGAGACGGTCCACGGCGTCTCGCTCGCCAGCCTGCACGGCGAATTTGCCACCGTGGTCGATACGGCAACGTTGCTGCGGCAACTGAGCGCGCCGGTTGGGTGAGCGAAAGGAATGGGCGGTGGAGGCGGTAAACCTGGCCGAGAAATTCAGCCGGTTCCAGGACTACTGGAGTCCCAAGATCGTCGGAGAACTCGACGACTACCAGGTCAAGTTAGTCAAGGTCAAGGGTGAGTTTGTCTGGCATCGGCATGAAGCGGAAGACGAAATGTTCCTCGTCGTGCAGGGGCAGCTGCTGATCCGCCTGCGCGACGGCGAGATCACCTTGAACGCAGGCGAAATGACCATTATCCCCCACGGCGTGGAGCATATGCCCGTCGCCGCCGAGGAGACGCATGTCTTGCTGCTGGAGCGCAAAGCCACCCTGAACACTGGCAACGTCCAGAACGAGCGCTCCGTCCTCGCCGAGGAGTGGATTTAGCTGTCAGCCGCCAACGATCAGCCGTCAGGCTGACGGCTGATCGCGTAGCGGTGCGTAGCACATAGCTAATCGCGCAAAATATAGTACGTGCCGCGGTTGGAGCCGATCTTCATGAGGTAGCCGCGCTCCACCAGGTCGGCCAGGTCCAGGCGCGCGGCTTCGTCGCTGAGGTCGCCGTGGAGCTCGCGGTACTCGCGATTGGTCAGGCGGCCCGACTGGAAGGCGTGTTCCAGGCCGGCGGCCTGGCGCGGACTCAACCCGGCACGCAGCCACGTCGCGCTACGGCGGCGCGCTTCTTCGCTGATTTCGGGCGGGGGAGCAGGCGCCACCGGCGGCGCGGACGCGGCAGGCGCGGCGGGCGCCGCCACGGTGGGCGTCTCGATGGGCGCGGGCGCATCGGGCAGCGCTGGCAGGCGCACCAGGAACGACGCCCGGTCGCTGACGAAACTGGGCGGTTGCGACCCCAACTCGGCCAGGGCGCGCTTGATGCGGCGAATGCCTGTGCCCATCTCCTCGACCAGCCGCAGCATATACATCGCCTGGGCCAGGCGCGGGTTGCGCGAGTAGCGGCGCACCTCCAGCGTGTCTAGCGTGACCGGCCCGGCCAGCCCACCCGGACTCTCGATCTCCAGGCGGTCGTCGAACATACGCACCTGGACCTTCTGCCCGGCCAGGCTGTAGTCGCGGTGGGCCACGGCATTAGTCACGGCCTCGCGCACGGCCTGGATGGGGTACTCCGGCACATCGCGCCGATAGACGCCCTCAATGGCCCCGCCCACGCGCATGTTGCGCGTCACAAACTGCGACACGGCCTCGATAAGCGGTCCCGCCGCGCCGCTCAATTCGGCCCGGTCCACGATAAAGCCGGAGACATCGGTGCCGCGAAAGCGCGCGGCTTTGACCTGCACCTGGGGCAGCGCGTGATGGGGCGCGCGCCCGAACAGCAGCAGCCCGGCCACGGTTGGGTGCCAGCCGGCGCCCGCGCCCGCGCCCAAGCCCAATGCCGCCAACCGGCGCTCCAGCGCATCGGCGCCGCTCTCCGGCCCCGCGCTGGCCGGGTCGGCGGGCGAGCGCCCCGCCTCGGCGTCGAGCGCGCTCAGGTAGGCGCGGACCGCCTCCAGGTCGAGATCGCCGATACCGGCGCCGCGCAGGAGCGTGGACTCGTACTCAGGGCTGTCGTCTCCGGTTGCAGGGGGCACAGATGGACGCGGCATATGAAATAACAACTACTCCTGTAATTTGGTCGAGGGAATGGCCCCGGCGCAAAGCGCAAGGGATTATACCATATTATATGGCGGGAGTCGGCGGCCCGTTTCGGCGGCAGAGTATACCAGGGATCAGGGATCAGGCGCTAGGCGCCGCGCATCTACATGGCGCAATCCGCGCCTGGCGCGCTCGGCAGGGCGCGCTCCTCACTATGGATTCCGTAGAGGTAGGCCGGCAATTGTAGGGCCGGCATGAAGGTCGCGCCGGGCCAACTCCTGAACGCGAACCCGAAGCCAACGAGTGTGCAGAATCTTCCTGTATACGCCTGTATACGAAGGATGGCGCGGATACCGGCGCAGCGCCGGAGATCGTACCCAGGCCCCAGCAAGTCGCAGGCCATCAGCAAAGGGGCGGCCAGGCTCACGGCACGAACAGCGCGAACGCACTCGCATGGTGGGCCTGGGCCGCCCCGCGCCGGATTTAGGGCCGGCAGCCGGTCTGCTGTAACGCCCAGACGCCCAGCAGGCCCAACTGGAACTCGCTCGGCGTGCCCAGGTGTTCCGGGTGCCATTCGAAGCGCGCCCGCTCGAAATACTGCACCGTGTACGGGCGCCCATCGGTCGGGCTGACCTCGCTGAACTCTTCAGAGAGCGGATAGCCGAACTGGGCCAGCCCGCCCCGCTGCCGCCAGAGGATGTAGAACCCGCCGCCCAGGCTATGCTGCGTTTGCGGAAAATAGACCCGGTCGGGCGTGTTCGGAAACGGCGGCACGGTTGGGAACTGGCGGCCCGCGGTGTACTGGCTGCCCAGCAGGCCCAGTTGGATGGAATAAGGCGTGCCGGCCAGCTCCGGATGCCACTCGAAGCGGTTGCGCTCGAAATATTGCACGGTGTAGGGCCGGCCGTCGGTCAGGCTGACCTCGGTGAACTCCTCGGTCAGCGGGTAGCCGTAGATGGGCAGGCCGCCGTGCGCCCGCCAATATTGCAGGAAGCCGCCGCCCAGGCTGTGCCCTGTCTGCGGGAAGTAGACCCGCGTGGCCGTGCTGGTGAAGGGCGGGATGGGCGTGCAGGGGCTACGCAGCCCGGCAATGCTCTGCCAGATGCCCGGATCTTCCTGCCCCAGCCGCCAGATGGCGAAGCCGGGATAGTTGCGCTGCTGCACCAGGGCCAGGCGCGCGTCAAAGCTCTGCTTGTTCTCATACCAGACCTCGTGGCGCTGGTTGTCCTTCATATAGACCAGCGATGGCGACTGGCTGGCGGCGTCGTAAGCGAAGCTCCCCTGATAGGTCTGGCCGAGCGCCTGAGTCTCGCTCCAGGTGCGCGGGTCGGCCTGCGGGCGTGGATTGGCCGTGGTGTTCCAATCGTAGCCGTAGAGATCGAGGCCCCAGATGATCTTGCCTGCGCTCAGGATCGGCGTGGCATAGTTCGCCACGTCGTTCAGCCAGGTGATAGGCGCGATGGGGCCGGGCGCGCCGCCGGGATAGTGCTGGTCATAGGCCATGATGACGAAGTAATCGGCCCAGGGGCGCAGATCGCGGTAGTTAAAGGGGCCGGCCCAGCCGGTGTTCACGTCCCGCGTCTTGGCGGGCACGGCCATCACCACCAGTTTTTCGTATTGTCGCAAATCCTGGTAGAGCAACGACATAAAGGTCGTCAGCAAGGGACCGTCCGCGTCGTTGATGCCCTCGAAGTCGATGGTGATGCCGTCATAGTTGTTTTGCAGCACGAGGGTGCGCAGGTTCCGGATCAGCGCATCACGCGTCCCTGGGTCGGCCAGCACATTGTGGAAGTTCTGGTAGGTGCTGTTGTTGCGGATCATCGGCACGTTCTTGACACCCTTCGACCGCAACAGATCGTTCACGTTGGATTGCACGCTGTTGGTGATCGCGCCGGTGCCGTTCACCGTGTAGAACCAGGGCGAGACATAGTTCAACTGGTCGACGTGCGCCTGAAGCGAGACCAGCGAGTTCGGGTTGTAGGTCACATAGAAGCCCCAGCGGATCGAGATGTCGGCAGCAGCAGCCGGGAGCGGCGTGCTCAGGGGCGCGGGCAGCAACGGCGCCACCAGCACCAGGACCAGTGGGAGAACCAACAGCAGACCGCGCCGCGAACGAGCCAGGCTCATCCGCCGCGCGGGATGGACATAACGCATGGACGAATCCTTCCCAGGAGAAGCGGGCACCGGCCCGAGCCGGGCGCCGGAATGAGTATCGGGGGCACGACCGGAAAAGCATCCGGTCGCCCATGCCCGGCGACCTCAGCCGCATTATAGCCGAGGCGTCAGGCGCTGCCAAGCGTGGCGCGAACGGCAACCTGTGTGATACCAACGTAAGAACAATTGCGCGCTGCCGCGATTCCGCATATAAGGGGCAGCCGCCGGAAGCGGTCCTGTTATTGCTATGCACTATTGCAACCGGCTTGGTCGACCCGTCGCGCCCAGGACGCATCCTGGCAGGGACCAGCTAGATGGACACCATCGAGATCGCGCCTCATAAACAAGACGAACAGCCCGCCGCCGGGTTGCAGCGGGTCTGGCGGCGCATCCAGGGGGACGCGGCCCGCAAACCGCCCTACTTTCTCACGCGCTGGCTCTTCCTGCGCCTGCTGGGGCTGGTCTACCTCTTCGCTTTCGGCGCACTCTGGCCGCAGGTGCGCGGGCTGATTGGCCCGAACGGCATCCTGCCCGCCGCCGATTATTTGCGCGTCTTTGGTGTGCAGAGCGGCCCGGACCGCTTCCTACAACTCCCGACGCTGGCCTGGGTGAGTACGAGCGACGGCTTTTTGCTCTTCCTCTGTGGGGCGGGGATGGTGCTGGCCCTGCTGCTGATCGCCGGGCTGCTACCGGGGCCGGCCCTCGTGCTGTTGTGGTTCGATTACCTCTCGATAGCCAATATCGGGCAGGACTTCCTGGCCTTCCAGTGGGACTCCTTGCTGCTGGAAACCGGCTTCCTGGCGATCTTCTTCGCGCCGTGGGGTCGGCGGCCCGGCCTGGCCCATGAGGCCCCGCCATCGCGCATCGTGATCTGGCTCTTGCGCTGGCTGCTGTTCCGCCTGGTATTCTTTTCGGGCGTCGTCAAGCTC
>JAICKM010000793.1 GCA_025927935.1 Chloroflexia bacterium
CTACGATGTGGCGCGCTATATGCAAGGCCAGGGCTACCGGATTATCCCGGTGAACCCGACGATCCGCGAATCGCTGCGCCAGCCGAGTTATCCCTCGCTAAGCGCCGTGCCGGAGCCGGTGGAACTGGTCAACATCTTCCGGCGCTCCGAGTACGTGGCGGACATCGTCGACCAGGCCATCGCCATCGGGGCGCGGGGTGTCTGGATGCAGGTGGGCGTGATCGACCACGCCGCCGCCGAGAAGGCGCGCGCCGCGGGCTTGCTGGTGGTCATGGACCGCTGCCTGAAGGTGGAGCATACGCGGCAATTTTCCCTGTAGCGCGCGAGGAGGACCCAACAACGTGAGCGGTGCCGAGGAAGCGCACGCCGGCCGCCCGGCGGGGGATGCCCCGCGCATCGGAATTATCGGCGGGTCCGGCTTCTATAATATGCCGGGGCTGACCGGCGTCGAAGAGGTGCGCGTGGAGACGCCGTTCGGCCCGCCGAGCGATGCAATCATCCTGGGCACGCTGGCCGGGCGGCGGGTCGCGTTCTTGCCCCGCCACGGGCGCGGCCATGTCATCAGCCCCAGCGAGTTGCCGGTGCGCGCCAATATCTGGGCGCTGAAAAGCCTGGGTGTCCAGCGGCTGCTGTCGATCAGCGCGGTGGGCAGCATGCAAGAAGGCATCGCGCCCAGCGACCTGGTGGTGCCCGATCAGTTGATCGACCGCACGGTGAATCGCCCGCGCACCTTCTTCGGCGAGGGCCTGGTCGCCCACGTCTCGCTGGCCGATCCCTACTGCCCGCAACTGCGCAGCGCACTCGTCGCCGCCGGCCATGCCGCCGGTGCACCGATCCATGACGGCGGCACGTACATTGTAATCGAAGGGCCGTAGTTCTCGACGCGGGCCGAGTCGCGGCTGTTCCGCTCCTGGGGCGTGGCCGTGATCGGCATGACCGCGCTGCCCGAAGCGCGGCTGGCGCGCGAAGCTGAACTGTGTTATGTCAATCTGGCGCTGGCGACCGATTACGATAGCTGGCATGACGTTCACGAGTCGGTCACCGCCGGCCTGGTGGTGCAGAACCTGGCCCGCAGCGTGCAGGCGGCGCAAACCACCGTCACCGGCCTGGTAGCCAACCTGGTGGACCAGGCCACGGCGGGCTGCCCCTGCGCGCATGCGCTCGACGGCGCGATCATGACCGCGCCCGACAAAATCCCAGCCGCCGTCCGCGAACGCCTCGGCCCGATTCTGGGCCGCGTGCTGACCACTGACCACTGACCACTCGCCTATGATCGCCCTACAACGCACAACCGATGCTATCCGCCGCTGGCGCTGGACCGAGTTCCAGTTGCTGATCGTGCCCGCTGTGCTCAGCCTGGTCGGCATGCTGATCGTAATCGTCGTGCCGACCGGCAACCTGAGCTTCACCTGGCGCGATCTCTGGATGAGCCTGCTGTTCATCGGGCTGCTCTACGGCACGCACTTCTTCCTGGGCGCCACGCAGCGGCGGGCCGACCAGGTATTGCTGCCGGTGGTGGCCGTGATCACGGCGCTGGGCACGATTATGATCCAGCGCCTGCAACTAAGCCTGGAGCGCACCTATCCAGGCGTGGGCTACGAGGGCGTCGCCACCAAGCAGATGCTCTGGGTCGTGCTGGGGTTCGCCGTGCTCTGGGCCACGCTCATCCTCAGCCGCGACCTGGTCTGGCTGCGGCGCTACAAGTACACCTGGGCGGTGCTGGGCATCGGGTTGGTCGCGGCCACGCTGGTCTTCGGGCAGGATCCGAACGGCAGCGGCGTGCGCCTCTGGTTTCAGTTCGGCTTCTTCAGCTTCCAGCCGTCGGAACTGCTCAAAGTCGTGCTGGTCATCTTCCTGGCCGGCTACCTGTACGACATCCGCGACCTGCTCTCGCTGAACACGCGGGTCGGCCCGCTGACCCTGCCGCCCCTGCCCTATCTGCTGCCGATGGCGGCCATGTGGGGCGTGGCGATGGTGTTGTTTATCGTCCAGAAGGACCTGGGCAGCGCGCTGCTCTTCTTCGGCATCTTCCTGGCGATGCTCTATGTCGCCACAGGCAAGCCGCTCTATGTTGTGGGCGGCGGGATCGCGTTTCTCGCGGGCGCCTTCGTCATGTACCAGTTATTCGACATCGTGAAGCTGCGCGTCGGCATCTGGCTCAATCCCTGGCCCTATGCGTCGGGCCGCGGCTACCAGATCGTGCAGGCACTCTACGCTTACGCGACGGGCCAGGTGCTGGGCACGGGGTTCGGCTACGGCAGCCCGGCCTGGGTGCCCGCCGTGCATACCGACTTCGTGTTCGCCGCCATCGGCGAAGAGTTGGGCCTGGCCGGCACACTGGCGACGATCTGCTTCTACGTGCTGCTGGTCTTCCGCGGCTTCCATATCGGCCTGCGCGCCCGTGATCATTTCCATCAGATGCTGGCCGTGGGCCTGAGCACGATCCTGGGCTTGCAAACCCTGATAATCCTGGGCGGGGCCACGGGCATGATCCCGCTCACCGGCATTACGCTCCCGTTCATCAGCTACGGGGGGTCGTCGCTGATCACCAACTTTATCATCATTGGCCTGTTGCTGCGCATCTCGGCGCTAAGTGAATCCGAGCCGCGCAAACCCCCGGCCCGTGCCGCCGAGGCGCCGGCCGGGCCGCCCCGGTCCCTTGCCGGACAGGCGCCTACAACCTGACGGGCGCCGCGTCGCCCACGAAAGGAGTCTGTAGCTCATGGACAAATATTTGCCGCATCAGCACCATCCCGACCCGCGCCATTCCGGCAACGACTCAGCGGCGCCGCTGGAGGACGACGAGGAATTGGAAGAGGGGCCCGTGACCGAAACGCTGATGGAGGCGCTGGCCGAGGTGATCAGCGTGGACCCCAACACCGGCGACATCGAGGGCTGCGCGAACGACTTCCGCATCACCCAGGAAGTGCTCACCCGGCACGGCCAGGAGCATGTCGCCGAGCATGTGCTGGCGCTGTTACGCGCGCAGGGCGCCATGTGCGACTGCGAAGTATTGCTCAACAGCCAGATCGATCTCGTTTTCCTGGAAGACGATCTCGAAGAAGATGATCTCGAAGAGTACGAAGAGGAAGACGAAGAGGAAATGGCTACCTGAACCAGCGCATGGACACTGTACACGCTTTCTTACGACCCTTTACCGCTTTCCTCGCCTTGGGGGTGACGATAGCAGGGGCGCTGC
>JAICKM010000047.1 GCA_025927935.1 Chloroflexia bacterium
CCCCGCGTCTTGTGGTGCGCCTGCGTGCTGGTCCGTGCTGTTCATCGCGGATCTCCTGTTCAATTGAGTATGGATGGGCCTTGATGCCGCGGGCGCGTGGATGGGGTACGCGCCTGTCAGCGGGCGCGGCGAGGTGCCGCGGGCACGCGGTGCTGCCACCTCTATATGTGAGACGTACAGATGAGGTTACGGGTTCCTGGCGGGCCGATCAAGATCGCCCAGCGGATGGCTCAGGGCGCGGTGTAGGTCGGATGGGGCAAGGCGCCGATTTCCGAGAACGGCCAGTAACAGAACCAGGCTTTGCCGACCACGCTGCTGATGAGGATGGGCCCGAAAATATGCGAGTCATCGCTGGCGTTGCGGTTGTCGCCCATCACAAAGATCTCGTCGGCGGGCACGGTGGCCGGCTGGCCGGGGTCCGGCCAGTTATAGCTGGGCACATCCTGAATGTAGGGTTCGTCCAGGTGCTGGCCGTTGATAAAGACGCCTTCGTTGGCGCGCACCTCCACCGTCTCACCCGGCAACCCGATCACGCGCTTGATGAAGTCGCGTGGTTCGGTGGGCGCATGGAAGACAATGATGTCGCCGCGTTGGGGCGGCCCGAAGACATACGTCTGGCCGGTTTGCGGCGCGGTCGCATCCTGGAAGGGGTTGAGCCGGCTCAACAGTTCGCTGTCCGCGCGGAAATAGGCGGCTTTGTTGACCAGCAGGCTCTGGGTATCGTGCAGCGTCGGCAACATGCTGGTGCCTTCGACCATATAATTCTGCACGACCAGGCGCACGGCGAGGAACAACAACAGGGTCACGACGACAGTTTCCAGGATCTCGCGGACCACAGAGCGGCTGCCGAAACTCACCTCGTGTACCGAGAAGCTATCATCTTCCAGGGCGGGCACATTGCCCATGTCCTGGTGCCAGTAGCTGTCGGATTCGATGTCGGGTTTGGTTTCGATTTTCAAAACGGTACCTTTATGCGGGGGCAGGCCGACTAGCCCGCCGCTACTTGCGCGCCAGATGCTCCGCGATCACCTGCAGCAGGACACGCGGGCTGACCGGCTTGGCGATATACGCCGAGCACCCGGCCGCCAGGGCGTTCTCCCGGTCCACCGGCATGGCATGGGCGGTGACGGCGATGATGGGCACGTGCCGGGTAGCGGCATACGACCGGATGCGCCGAGTGGCTTCATGCCCATCGATGAAGGGCAGCGAGATATCCATCAGCACGAGATCAGGGCGCTGGGTTATCGCACATTGCACGGCTGAAAGCCCATCCATACAGGAGAGCACTTCGTAACCGGCCATCTGCAATACATCGCGGAAGAGTTCGAGGTTGTCCTCCATATCTTCGACGACGAGGATGCGTGCGTTCATAGGCTTATTATACCCGGTTTCGACCGCCGGACGAAATCCGGTGGGATTTAGCACGCGCCGGCCACCAGCGCCGCTCAGAGGGCAATCTATCGCGTCTTGTCGCGCGCATTATAGCGCAGGCGCGGCGACCCGGCAACTGCCCCGCGCGTCCCGTCTGTGCGCGGAGCGCTACGTTGCCGGATACGACGAGGCCGGAGGTGCCTCATTGCGCCTCCGGCCTGCCGTTCTCCCGCGGTTTGTGGGGTACCTGCCTTCTGTGCGAGACCGTTCTTCCCTGCGTGCCGGCGCGTCGGGGAAGCCACCTTGCTTCGGCGCCGGCTGTACGCCGCCCAGACAGGGCGTCTGGGTCTTAGGCGCTATGGGCTGCCGCCAGGGCCTCGACGGGCGCCGTTGCCCGCAGAAGCAGCACGGCGCTGGTCGTGCTCTGGACCACCCTGGAGGCCACACTGCCCATCCAGAGCCGCGCCAACCCACCCCGCCCATGCGTCGCCATCACAATCAGATCAGCCTGTTCGTGGGTGGCGACCTTCAGGATTTCCTCGGCGGGCCGGCCGTGGGCGATTTTCATGCCGACATCCAAACCCCTGGCGGCCAGTTTTTGCATATCGTCCACGAGCGCGTGTTCCACGGCATAGGCGGCGCCCTGGCGCTTTTCCATCACCCAGAGCGGCACCACGCCCGCCTCGGCCACATCGAGATCCTCATTGGGCGGCACGACCGACACCAGCAGCAGGCGGGCCTGGGTATCCTGAGCCATCTCCTGCGCCAGGCCCAGGGCCTGCTCGGCAAACGTGGAACCGTCAAGCGGCACCACGATGGTGTGATACGCGATGCGCGGCAGCACGCGCGGGGCATCGGCGGGCGCGCGGACCAGCAGCAGCGGCTTCGTCGCCGCGTGCAACACTTTTTCGGCCACGCTGCCGAAGACCCAGCGCCCGATACCGCTGCGCCCGTGCGTTGCCATGGCAACCATCACCACCGTCGCATCATTGCGGCAGTAGTCGATGATCTCGGCGGCCGGGTTGCCTTCGAGAATATGGGTCGAAACCTCGAACCCATCCCCACGCAGGTGGCCGGCTATTTCACGTAGATAGGCGCGGGCCAGTTGGAACTCGCGCTCGGTGCCCCGCGGTTGCGTGACCGCGGTGCCGGCCGGCCAGGCGCGGCGCTCGATAGTGCCCAAATTCGGCACTACCCGGAGCAAGGCCAGGGCGCTGGAGGTGGCGCGCGCCATAGCCATGGCGTGCGGCAGCACCGTTTCGCCCAGCGCTGAACCGTCAAGCGGAACGAGAATCTGGCGTTCCATAAGATGGTTCCTCCTTGTGCTTGCCGGCCTTGCGTGCGGATGGGGCCGTCCTCACAGTCGATGCGTCTTCATTATGCGCCCACCGGCGCGGCAGTGCCGGAAAGGATCAGATCCTTTTCGGCGAAGGTTTCTTCACCAACCGGGACTTTCGATTTCCCCGCCCGGATCAGCAGCACCGGGCGGGTGGCGCGTTGGACGACCTTCATCGCCACGCTGCCCAGCCAGAAGTTGGCGATGCCGGTCCGCCCATGGCTCGCCATGGCGATCAGGTCCGCGTGTTCCTGGGCGGCCGTGCAGAGGATCTCGTCGGCGGGCCAGCCGCGAGCGACCAGACCGTGCGCGCGGATGCCCTGGTCCTGGAGCCGGTGGGCCACGGTTTCCATCTCCCGTCGCGCGACCCGCGCCGTCGCTTCCTGGTCCACGTTGAGCCAGTAGGGCACCAGGCCGCCCGACGCGTAAATGAGGTCTTCCAGGGTCGGTACCACCGTGACCAGCAGCAGGCGCGCATCGCTGCCCGCGGCCAGATCGGCGGCCTGGGCCAGCGCCTGCTCGGCGAAGCGCGAGCCGTCGAGCGGCACCAGGATGGTCTGGTAGCCGCCGGGGGCGGGGATTGCCGCTTCCCGCGGCGCGCCGGCCTCGACCCGAACGAGCAAGAGCGGCACGGGCGCGCCCTGCAACACCTTTTCGGCGACGCTGCCGAAGACCCAGCGCCCGATGCCGCTGCGCCCATGCGTCGCCATGGCGATCATGGCGGCATCTACGTCGTCTTGCGCGCGCTTCACGATTTCGGGCGCCGGGTCGCCTTCCAGCACCAGGGTGGCACATTCCACGCCGCTATCATGGAGCTTGCTCGCCGTGGTTTGCAGGTACGCATAGGCGATGCGCCGCTCTTCGGCGCTATCAAGCATCGACCCGGCCGGTATGCCGATCGGCCAGACCGTCGTCTCCAGCATACTGTTGGAGGCGACCACCTGTAGGAGCGTGAGCGTGCTGTTCGTCGCGCTTGCGGCGGCCACCGCGTGCGGGAGCACCGTTTCGGCCTGCGCCGAGCCGTCCAGGGGAACTAAAATCGTCCGCTTCATGGGATGTGCCTCCTTTACTGTTAACTACTATCTGAGATGCCGGACTGATGGCGGAGCTAGATCAGCACCGCGCTGACTTCGCGGCGCGGTGTCGGCGGCCCCTCCGGGGCGTAGCCCAGGCGGAGCAGCAGTTGCGGGTACCCTACGCTGTCGAGAATGCGTCCCAGGCGTGCCCGTAACTCGGCCACCTCGATAGGGCTGTTCAGAAACGACGCCGCGACTCCGTCCACACTTGCCCGCAACAGCACGCGTGCAACGGCTTGCCCCGCGGCCAGCCAGGCGACCGGCGTGTCGGCGGGGGTTTCCAGCACGGCCAGCAGGGGCGCGGCGGTGGCGAGCGCCTGGTCCTTCGCCACTTGCCCCTGCAACAGGTCGAGCTTGCGCATGAGAAAAGGCAGGAAATACGAAGTTACATCGCCAAAGCCGAAGGCGTAGCCGGGCAGCCCATCGCCGCTGAGGTCGCGGTTGGCGCGCATCCAGACGGCCAGGTCCTCGCGGAACCCAGCGTCCGCACTCTGGACCGCCTCGCCTGCGGCGATCAGGGCAGCCATCACCGCTTGCCGGGCTGGATTGGCAATCACGCGCAAGCTTGCGCCTTCGGCTGTCGCTGCCTGCTGGAGCGCGGTTTGCAGCGAGTCGGGCACCGAGCGGGGTTCAAAGGGCAAGCGATAGGTATGACGATGCGGGATCGCGCGGAACAGCATCTCGTCTTCCGCGCCGGACAGGGCCGGCGTGCCCAGGCTGATGCGCGCCAGGTAGTCGGGCTTGTGCTTGTCGGGAAAAAGGGTCACTTCCCCGGCATAGCCGAAATGGCCCAACGCAACGCGCAGGTGCAACAGCGCCGCGCCGCAGCTCATGATCAGCTCCCGGTCGCCCGGATCCACGGCGGGCATGGCCCGGCGCCGGTCCGCGTGCAGCTCGACGGCCTCGCCGGTCATATGGAAAAGCCAGGGCTGGGTGTTATGCCCGGAGGGGGCGCGCACGGCATAGCGCAGCAAGAAGCTGAGCTTGTCCGCCGGTGTTTCGTTGCGCGGGAAGCCCGCTTCCACTAACTGCCAGGTCTCGAACAGGGTATCGACCATGACGCAATCTCCTTCCAGCAAGCCCACCTTACCGGCATCCTAATCATAGCGTCTGGCTGCCCCTTTGCCGGTGAAGGGTTGACCACCGGGGGTTAGCAGGTCGCTTGTCTTCGCGGATAGCGCCGGGTCGTGGAGAATGCCGTGGGTTGTGGTGCTTTCTTTACCGTGGCTGGCCATCCCGCCCCTTATACTGAGGATAGGCGCGTCTATCCCGCGGGCCGTCCGTTTCACGCCCGCTGGGTCCAGCGCATGATCGTTTCCGGGCGCCGTGCCGGTGCTGTGCTTTGGCCGCAGTTGCCGGGCGGCTCATCTGTTACAGGAGTCCTGGTGGGGGTGGCGCCCCGGCATGGACCCTGCTCCACTGGCGAGGCCCGGTGAGCAAGGCACCACCCACGGTGGTCAGTTCTTCACAGAAAGCGAGGGCGGTTGGGGGTATAGTAAAGGAGCGAACGACGGATACCGGCTTTCCTGGCCTGCCTACCCGGACAGCGAGAGCAAGGATCCGCTTCTTCGAGCGGTGCGGCCTGTGGATGGCAGCGCCGCACCGCTCGAAGCTCGTCACTTCTCCAACACCCCGCAACCCCGCAAATCCATGCGCCAACGAATCTGGTCCTTTGTCAAAGAGAATCCCATTCCCCCGTTTGCGCTGCTCGGCTTGATCGCCGGGACCGTGCTCACATTCTGGGTGCATCCGCAGCATATTACGGAGCTGATCACCGGCGGCGCGTCTGCCTTCGGTTGGCAGAATCTGGATATCGCGGATTGGGTCTGGCTCATCACCCTGGTTGGCGGGGGGGCGCCGCTGGTCTGGTCCACCCTGCAAGGGATGCTGCGCGGGCGGTTCGCCAGCGACGTGGTGGCGATGCTGGCGATTCTCACCGCCGTGATCATGGGCGAATATTTTGCCGGGGTCATCGTGGTGCTCATGCAGTCGGGCGGGGAAGCGCTGGAACGCTATGGGTTGCGCCGGGCTTCGTCGTCGCTGGAACATTTGCTGGCCCGCGCACCGCACACCGCACACCGCAAACGCGCGGATTACCTCGAAGAGATCGCTGTGGCCCAGGTGGCGGTCGGCGATGCCCTGGTGGTGCGCCCCGGTGAGCTAATTCCCGTGGACGGCACGCTTCTCTCCGCAAGCGCCGACGTGGACGAGTCCGCCCTCACCGGCGAGCCGCTGGCGGCCGGCAAACAGCGCGACGACCGCTTGTTAAGCGGTAGTGTCAACGCGGGCGGTGCGTTCGAGATGCAGGCGGCGGCGCTGAGCAGCGAGAGCCAGTACGCCAAGATCGTGACGCTGGTGCGCCAGGCGCAAGAAGAGAAACCGCCCATTGGCCGGCTGGCCGATCAGTATGCCGTCTGGTTTACGCCCCTCACATTGCTCATGTGCGCGCTCGGCTGGCTCATCACCGGGGACCCGCGCACGATGCTGGCCGTGCTGGTGGTGGCGACGCCTTGCCCCCTGATTCTCGCCACGCCCATCGCCGTCATCAGCGGCATCAACCGGGCCGCCGACCGCGGGATTATCGTCAAGGGCGGGGCGGCCATCGAGCAGGTGGGCCGGGCCAAAGCAGTTGTGTTCGACAAGACGGGCACACTGACCCTCGGCACACCCGTGCTCGACCGGGTGACGTTGTTTAACGGGCATAGCGCGGTCGGCCTGCTGCGTAAGGCGGCCAGCGTGGAGCAACTGTCGTCGCACCTGCTGGGCCGGACGCTGGTCCAGGCGGCCCAGGCGGACGGCGGGCCGCTGCCTTTGCCGGACAATTTTCGCGAAGTGCCGGGGCGCGGCGTCGAGGGGCATGTCGAGGGCGAGCACATCCTGGTCGGCTCCCCGCGCTTCCTGGCCGAACGCCTGGGGCCGGAACGCATCGCCGGTGCGCGCGGGCTGCGCGAGCACGGCGCGGCGGGCGACACATTGGCGGCCTTTGTGGCCGTGGATCTGGAGCCTGCCGGCGTGGTGGTCTTCAACGACCATCTGCGCCCTGGCGTGCCCGATCTCGTGCAGCGCCTGCACCGGCTGGGCGTCCAACGCACGGTGATGCTGACCGGCGATCGCCTGGTGAACGCCCGCGCCATCGCCGCGGATGCAGGAGTCGATGAGGTGCATGCGGACCTGCTGCCCGAAGATAAAGTGGCGGTGTTACTAAAGCTGAAGGAGCAGTACGATCCCATCGCCATGGTAGGAGACGGGATCAACGACGCGCCCGCGCTGGCGACGGCCACGGTCGGCATCGCCATGGGCGCGCACGGCACCGGCGTGTCCGCGGAAGCCGCCGATATTGTGCTGCTGGTGGACGACGTGACCCGCGTCGGCGATGCCGTGGAGGTGGGACAGCGCACGTTGCGTGTCGCCAAGCAAAGCATCTATGCTGGGTTGGGCCTGAGCTTTGCCTTGATGGTGGCCGCCGCCTTCGGCCTCATCCCGCCGGCCATCGGTGCGTTGGCCCAGGAAGTCGTCGATGTGGCGGTGATCGTCAATGCCTTGCGGGCGCGCTAGCGGGCGCGATCAGCCTGGGGCGCCGGGCGCCTGGTCCGGGCCGGCGGCCAGCAGATAGCCCGTCCCGCGCACCGTCAAGATATAGCGCGGGTCGGCGGGGTTCTGCTCGATCTTTTGCCGTAGGTGGTAAATGTGCGGCTTGATCAACTCGGCGGCTTCCAGCGCCTGGGTGTCATAGCCCTGCGCGCACCGCACGATTTGCTGATAGGTCATCACCTGCCCGGCCTGTTGCGCGAGGCAGACCAGGATGCGAAACTCGGTGGGGGTCAGGTTCAGGGTCTGGTCGCCCACGCGGGCGACCTGCTTCCAGGTAGAGATCTGCAAGTCGCCGATGGCGATCCAGCCTTCCGCCGGTTCGACGGGCCGCTGCGCGGGCGCAGCACGCCCGCCCAACTCGCCGACCACGCTTTGCAGCGTTGCCAGCAACTCTCGCTTGCGGCGCTCCTCCTGCCCGCGCCGAATCGCGGCGGCGACGCGAGCCAGGACCTCTTGCGGGTCGGCGGTCTTGAGCAGGTAATCAAACACTCCCACATGCAGCCCGGTGATCGCGCTGTCCAGTGAGCCATGGCCCGTGAGGATGATGATCATGGCGTCGGGCTGGCGCTCGCGGGCGCGTGTCGCCACATCCATGCCGTTGATGCCGGGCAACTGGAGATCGAGCAGCAACAGGTCGAAGGGCCGCTGGTGGATCAGCGCCAGCGCCTCTTCGCCGGTGGCCGCAGCGATGACTTCATAGCCCCGGCGCTCCAACAAGGCGGTCAACGTCGTGCGGATGGGCGCTTCGTCGTCGACGACCAGGATCTGCGGGGCCGGCTGGGCCATGGGTGAACTCCTTCCGAGTGCGGCTCAAATATTGGGTTGATACGGCAGCACGACCCGGAAGGTGCTACCCTGTCCTTCCTGGCTCTCGACCAGCAGTTGCCCGCCGTGCTGGGTCACGATATGCGCGCTGATCGAGAGGCCAAGCCCGGTGCCGCTGGGCTTGGTGGTGAAAAACGGCTCGAACAGCCGCTCGCGGACCTCGGGCGGGATGCCGATCCCGGTGTCGGCGATCTCGACCAGGGCCATGGTCGGCCCGGCCTCTGTCCGCACCGTCAGTGTGCCTCCGTCGGGCATCGCGTCGATGGCATTCAAGATCAAGTTCAGAAAGACCTGTCGCAACTGATCGCTGTCGCAGACGACGGGCGGCAAGTCGGGGTCCGGGGTGAAGATCATCTTGATCGGCAACTGGCGCAAGTTCAGCGCCGCTAGTTCCAATGTTTCCTCTAGCCCCCGATTCACATTATACGGCGCCAGCTCCCCGCGCGCCGGGCGATAGAAGTCACGCATACGCTCGATGATCGTGGCGATGCGGGCCAGTTGGTCGCGGGCCATGTTCATATAGGGGGAGTCGCGTAGGGCCGCGGGCAGGTCTTCTTCCAGCAGATAGAGGCAGTTGCGCGCCGCGTAGAGTGGATTGTTAATCTCGTGCGCGACAGCGGCAGCCAGTTCGCCCACAGCGGCCAGGCGGGCCGTCTGCAACATGCCCGCTTCGACCGTGGTGAGCCGGGCGGCCATGGTGCGCTGCTGCTCCTCCAGATCGGCCAGTTGGCTGGACAGGGCCGCCGCCTCGTGCCGGCTGCGCTCTTCCAGGATGGCGGTGGCCGTGAGATTCGCCAGGCCCTCCACTGTGGCCTGCGCCTCGGCGGCAAACGGTCCCTCACCGCTGTCGCGCACCAGGGCCAGCACGCCGATGGCCTGGCCGCGCGCCATCAGCGGGATCGCCAGTACGCCGCTGGGCGGGTGTTCGGGGTCCAGCACGCTGAGCAACGGCATGTCGGCGCCCTCGGCGCGGGCACGCTTCAGCACGGCGGCCACCGAACTGGCGCGATAGGTCTGGCGCGTGGTGAAAGCGGCGCCCAGGATGCCGGGATCGACCGGCAAGGTGATCGGCATGGCGCCCAGCCCGGCGCGGAGCGCCAGGCGCTGCGTTGCGGGGTCATACAGATAAATAGCGGCGCGCACGGCCTGGGGCACCAGGGCCAGCGCATGGATCAGCGCGCGTTCCAGCATGGCATCGCGGCTGCGCGCGGCGAGTAATTCGCTGCTCACCTGAAGCAACGCATTGAGATGGGCCGTGCGGCGCTGCACCTGCTGCTCCAACTCTTCGGCGGCCCGCCGCCGCTCGCTGATGTCGCGGATCACGCTCATCACCAGCAGGCCGTTCTCGGTCTGCACCGGACTCAGGCTGATTTCGGCTGAGAATTCGCTGCCGTCCTTGCAGCGGGCCAGCAGGATGCGGTCGCTGCCGATGGGCCGCGTTTGCGGGTGGGCATAGTAGTGCGCCCGGTCGCGGGTATGCTCGGCGCGCAGTTGATCGGGGACCAGTAGCTCGATGGACTGGCCGGTCAGTTCAGCCCGGTCATAGCCGAAGAGTTCTTCGCCGCGGCTGTTGACCAGCACGATCTTCCCGGTCTGGTCGACGATGACGATAGCGTCGGGCGCGGATTCCAGCAGCGCGCGGAACCAGGCGTCGGTGGGCACGGCCTCGGACGCAGGCAGACTCCGCCCGTCCGCGCCCATCTGGCCGGGCGGGGTGGCGCGTTTGTGGGCCTGCTTGACCATATCCCTCTCCATTCCAGGCGGTGGTACGCCTCGACTGCCTTCTGTATCATACAGGTTCGCGGCGCACGGATCAAATGGCGTGCGGTGGTGAGCTTGCTACCTAGAGTTAGCGGATGTTTAACATTCCGTTCCGATAAGATCCCTTATACTGGTGCTATGTCTCTCCATATCCTGATCGTCGATGCCGATCGTAGTGCTGCGCAGGTGACGGGCGCGGCGGTGACGCGCAGCCTGCCCGCCGCCACCGTCACCGTAACCATGGACCCGGCGCACGCCTGGCCGCGCCATCAGCCGGAGTCGTTGGATGTGTTGATCATCGACCCGCCGTCGCGCCGTCCGGCGGGCACCCAGCTCATCCGCCGGGCACAAGCAATCTGGCCCGGCGTCCTGGTGATCGTGCTGGCCTCCGCGCCGACCCCCGCGTTGCGCCGCGATCTGCGCGCCCTCGGAGTGGACGTGTATCTGGAAAAGCCCACGCTGCTGCCGGTCGTGCTGACCGCGTTGCATACGGCGCTGCAACGTCCGGGCCGTACTTGCGTCGATTAGCCCTGGCATGGCAGGACCATGCCAGCGAGGACTTGCATCCATGCAGTATACTATTGGTAAGGTAGAAAAGTGTAATGGTAAGGTGCGGAACGAAATGCTCCCCCGCTACTACCTGTTTCGCTTGTGTTACTAGCCGCGGCCGTTTGAATCTGCGCCCCGTATCCGGCCCTACTACATTGCTTTCGCTTTTGCCGCCGGGTGGGCTATCCCTGGAGGTGTGCCATGCGCGTGCTCGTAATCAACGCTATTGATGGGCGGCTTGATCGATTGCAAGCTGTCCTTGATCAGCAACGCCCAGCTATCGAAGCCGTGTTTGTCCTCGGCAATATCACTCCGTCCGGCGCCCGGCTCCAGGCGTATCAGGCCCAGGTCCGCAACGGCCAGATCCCGGCGCCGGTGATCGAAGCTCTCGATCGCGAGAGCCGCTGCACCGGGCCGAGTTACGCGCAGGTGTTCACGTTGCTCGGCGATCTCGGCGTCCCCGTGTATCTGATTCCCGGCGAACACGATGCGCCCTTCACAGCGCTGACTGCGGCGTTGCAGGCTCATTGGGGCACCGGGCGGCTCGTCCTGGCCCACCGGGCCGTCCATGCGCTGCCCAGCGGGGATGCCGTGGCCGGGTTCGGCGGCTTGTTGACGGCAGCGCGGGACGACGCGCGCCTGCTGCTGCACTTCCCCGACTGGATGGTGCAGAACGCCTTTGAGAACCTGGCCGCGTTTAGCTCGGTGTTCCGCGAAGCCCGGCGGCGCATCTTCCTGTTTGCGATGCCGCCGCGCGCCACAAACCTCGATCTACACGGGGGGACGCATACGGGCGACTCGACCTTGAACACGATTATCAAGACCTATGGTCCCCACCTGGTGTGTTGCGGCGGGAGCGACGGCAATCGAGGGATCGAAGTGATCGAGGGGGCGCTGGTGGTCCGGCCCGGCTCGCTCGTGGAAGGCTCGTATGCGCTGGTGGATCTAGACCGCATGCAGGCGCAGTTGGAATGGCTGGATGCCCGACCGGGCATCGAGGCGGGCATGGCCGCCGCCGTGCATAGTGGGAGCTACGAAGTCGGGGCCGGCATGTAACGGGCGCTCGCGCCTACTTGGGCCCGGCATACGAGCCGGTAGCTGCATAGAGGCTGGCGCCCGCCGCGCCGTCGCGCGACTCGGAGGGGGCGAGGGGCACGTACACGGTGAAAGTGCTGCCTTGCCCCTCCGTGCTCTGCACCTCGATGTCGCCGCCCAGGAGTTCGACCAGCTTGCGCACAATCGCCAGCCCCAGACCGGAGCCGCCCGTGGTACGACTGAGTCCGCTGCTGACCTGGTAAAACTCTTTCCAGATCTGGTCTAATTCGGCGGCGGGGATCCCGATGCCGGTATCGCTCACCCGGAAGACAATCCAGTTGGGCAGCGCCGGATCGCCGCCGGTCCAGAGCGTCACACTGCCCTGCTTGGTGAACTTGATCGCGTTGCTGACTAGATTGAGCAATACCTGGCGCAAGCGGGTTTCATCGCTGGTGAGTGTGGGGATGTGGGGTGCGACCTGGATCAGCAGGGCCAGCCCCTTCTGCCGCGCCATTGGCTCCAGCGCGGCGCCCACGCCGGCCACCAATTGGCCGGCGTCGATGCGGGTCAGCGACAGGCTCACTTTACCGGCTTCGACCCGCGCGAGATCGAGCATATCGTTGATCAGCGTGAGCAGCTGCTGGCTGTTGCGCAGTATCCGCTCCAGTTGCTGGCGCTGTTTGTCGTTCACCGGCCCGTAGACCTCGCCCACTAACATCTCGCTGAAGCCGATGACCGTGTTGAGCGGGGTGCGCAACTCATGGCTGATGTTGGCGATAAAGGCGGTTTTGGCCTGGTTGGCGCTGTGCGTTTCTTCATTCAGGCGCTGTAGCTCGACGTTGGCCTGTTCCAGGGCCAGATACTTTTCGCGCAACTGCACCACGAGTCCGTTGAGAGCGCGGGCCAGCTCTTGCGCCTGGCGGGGCGCTCCGGCGTCGAGCGTGAACTCCGGCAGGTCTTGCTGGGCCGTGCCGGCCGCGCCACGGGCCTGGCGGGCCAGGGCAGTGATCGGGCGGCCCTGGCGGACGAACATGATGCCGGCGAGCAACAGGACCAGCCCCAGCCCGATCACCGCCGCGATGGTGCGCTCGGTGCGCCCGAGATTGCGCGTGTCCTCCAGGGCCAGCTCTGCGGCGCTCACGTCGCCTGCGGCACGGGCGAGCATACGATCGTGGCTGGCGGCCAGATCACGAGCGACCGGGTCCAGGCCGGTCGTCAGGGCCGGGCGGGCCAGGCGCAGGCCGCCCTTATCGTAGACGGCGAAGACGTTGTCAAGGGCGGCGTTGAACCGCGCCACCACCTCGGTATAATGCGCGGCGACGTCGCTCGGCGCGAGGGTCTCGTATTCGGTGGCGGCCCGGCTTAGCTCCGTGCGCTGGCTGAGCGCCAGGTCCCGCCCGGCCCGGTCACCGTTCAGGTAGTTGGTCACGGCGCTTTGCGCCTGGATGCCGGCCACCTGGCCGCGCAAAAGGGCACTCTGTTGCTGGTACGCAGCGGCAAGCTGTTGCTGCGCGCCGGCCAGCCGGCTATCGGTGAGCATGCCGCTGCCCAACGTCGCCACTAGAATCGTGGCGACGGCGACCAGATACAAGGCAAAGCGCAGCATAGTCGGCATAATTCGTAGGCGCGGTACAGACGCCGGCACGCAGGTTCGGCCGGTGATAGGACTCCGGTGCTATATTATACACCAGCGGGCTGGACCGCGCCTCTGTCCCGCGGCCACGCACGCCCAAACGCTATTGCAATGTACTTATAGTTCGCGTATAATTGGGAAAAGCCGCCGCCGTCCGAGGTTTGGTCAGATTGCTGCGCGCCGCGATCGGGAGGCTAGCCGGGTTCCGCAATGGGTGGGCACCTTTTTCATCTGGACTCATCTTTTCTCGTGTAACTGTCCGCCCCGCCTACCCCTTTTTCCTCCATCTTTGTGGCGCCGTGGCGGGTCTGCCCCTCGAATTGGATACGGCGAGCCGCGCATTGTGCTCGTGCCACACATCGTACCAGTCTGGAGGCCGCCGTGCTCATCAAAAAGCTTCCTGGGGGAGACGGGCCGAATCGTCCGTATGACCCGAATGGCAGCCGCCCGCTTGATCCGGGCGGGAGCCGGGCGTTGCCGGCTTCCGATCCCGCCGATCAGTTGTCCGGCACGGCCAAGCTCGACGCCTTGCGCCAGGCCCTCGGCAGCGGGGCCATCCTGGCGCGCAACACGGTGCTCCAGGGTCGCTATGAGATCGAGCAGGTGCTGGGCATCGGCGGGATGAGCACCGTCTACCGGGCGCGCGATCTCCGCTTCACCAACGTGCTCCGCTATTGCGCGGTCAAGGAGATGCCGGATACGGCACCCGACCCCAAGACCGGCGCCCTGCGTTTCTCGACGTTCGAGCGCGAAGCCTCGCTGCTGGCGACGCTCAGCCACACCGGCATCCCCAAGATCTACGACTTCTTCTCCGAGGACAGCCGTGTCTACCTGGTACTGGAGTATGTGCCCGGTAAAGACCTGGAGATCCTGCTTGATGAAGCGGGCGGTCCCCTGCCGGAGACCCAGGTGTTGCGCTGGGCGGTGCAGATCTGTGATGTGCTGGCCTATCTGCACCGGCACCGGCCCCAGCCCATCGTGTTCCGCGACCTCAAGCCGTCGAATATCATGGTCAACGAGGGCGGCGAGAAAGTCACCCTGGTGGATTTCGGCATCGCCAAGGCTTTCCAGTCGGACAAGAAGGGCACCATGATCGGCACCGAGGGGTACTCGCCGCCGGAGCAATACCGTGGGTTGGCCGAACCGCGCGGCGACATTTACGCGCTCGGCGCGACCCTGCACCACCTGCTGACCAATAGCGATCCGCGCACGGAAACGCCATTCACCTTTCACGAGCGGCCTGTCCGCCAGTTGAACCCGGCCATCTCGCCCGAAACGGAAGCGCTGATCATGCGCGCGCTGGAGTACGACGCCACGCGGCGCTGGGAGTCGGCGGAGGCACTGCGCACGGCGATTCTGGCGATCCTGGAGCCGCAACAGGCGGCGCCCGCCGTAGGGGCGGATCCAGGTGTCCGCCTCGCCGCCCCCGCGCCCCCGCCCGTATCGCCCGCGCCGCCGGCCTACGCCGTGGCGCCGGGCCAGCCCATGGCCTATCCCTATACCATGCCGCCCAGCCAGGCACCGGGGCAGATGCTACCGGGCCAGCCCGCGCCCGGTATGGCCTATCCCGGCATGATGCCCAACCCTTACGGCCCCGCACCCGGCCCCCCGGCGCCCGTCGTGGACGCGACGACCAAACAGATCTGGGTTTTCACTGCTGAAGATGAAATCCGGTCCTCACCCGCAGTGTCCAAAGGCGTCGTCTTTGTCGGCTGCTACGACAGCAATCTGTACGCGGTCAATGCCAAGAGCGGCGAGTTTATCTGGAAGCGCGCCACGGAAGGCGGCATTCCATCGTCGCCGGTGGTCTGGGAAGACATGGTCATCTTCGGCTCCGAGGATACCAACATCTATGCGCTCGACGCCCGCCGCGGCGCCATCCTGTGGACGGCAGCCACCGGCGCGCCGATTCGCTCATCGCCGCGCGTCTCGCCCACCGGCCAGGTGTTCATCGGCTCCGACGACCAGCACCTGTATTGCCTGGACGCGCGCACCGGGCGCACCCATTGGAAATATCGGGGCTGGGGTCCCGTGCGCTCCTCGCCGGCCATCGGGCGCAATCTGATCTATGTCGGCTGTAGCGACGGCAATCTGTACGCGGTCGATATGGCGACCGGGAACATGAAATGGAAGTTCCACTCGTCCGGTCCGATCACGTCCTCGCCGATCATTCATGAGGGTCTGGTTTATGTAGGGTCCGCCGATCAACATCTGTATGCGCTGGACGCCGATACCGGCTGGGCCGTCTGGAAATACCGGGCCGAACACTATGTGACATCCTCCCCGGCGGTGGCCGGCGGGAAGATCTTTGTCGGCTCGGTCGACGGGTACATGTACGCGCTGGACGCCCAGTCGGGACGGGCGGCGTGGAAGTATAATACCGGCAGCCAGATCACGTCGTCGCCGCGCCTGGCGGGCGGGATGGTCTACTTCGGCGCGGTCGACAACTATGTGTACTGTGTCGGCCAGGCGCAGGGTGACTTGCGCTGGCGGTTCCCGACCCGCGGTCCCGTGACATCCACGCCGATGGTGGAAGACGGGCTGGTCTATATCGGGTCCCTGGATCACAAACTATATGCCCTGGCCGTGTAGGGCCGGCTGAGGGTGGGCGCCGCTGTTGCACATCCACATTGGTGAGGGAGTTACCCGTGAAGACCCGTAGCAAACGCCCGGCCCCGCGGGATGGAACCGCATCCGCCGCCGCACCCCCGGCGCCCGAGTCCGCGCCTCCCGACGCGCTAGCCGCCACCGGCACCCTGGCCGGGGCGCCCGCCGGCGCCACCGGCCCGGTGGGCCGGATTACCTGGCTCCAGGCCGCCCTGCGCAGCGACGTGGGGCAGAACCGTGGCGACAACCAGGACAGCGTATTTGCGCTGACCACCCTGCTGCCGTCGGCGGCGGGCGATGCGCCGGTGCCCTTCGGGTTCTTCGCGGTCGCCGACGGCATGGGTGGCCTGGCCGGCGGCGCGGAGGCGAGCCGGACGGCCATGAACCTGGTGGTCGAGCGGGTGCTGAGCGAGTTGTTGCTGCCCGCGGTGCGCGGCCAGGGGGGATCGGGCGGGCAATCGACCGTCGCCGAGATCCTGGAGGCCGCGCTGGTGCGCGCGGGGCAGGCCATCCACCAGGCGGCCCGTGCGGCGGGTGCACCCAGCGGGACCACCTTCAGCGGCGCGGTGTTGCTCGGCCGCCAACTGGTGACCGCCCATGTGGGCGACTCGCGCATCTACCTGCTGGGTCCCGACGATTTCCGGCTGCTGACGCAGGACCACTCGATTGTGGCGCGGCTCATCGCCATGGGCCAGTTCTCGCCGGAGGACGCCCGCAACAATCCGCAACGCAATGTGTTGTACCGGTCGTTGGGCCAGGCCGCGGGCGTGGAAGTGGAGAGCGCCTCGCATTCGTGGCGCGGTTACACCCATTTGTTGCTGTGCAGCGACGGCCTGTGGGACCAGGTGGCGGACGCCGAACTGGCCGAGATTCTGCGCGCCCAGCCGGATATCGACAGCGCGGCGGATCAACTGGTCCGCCTGGCGAATCAGCGCGGCGGTCCCGACAATATCAGCGCAATCATCGTGCGCTTGCCGGACGTGGTGGCATGAGCGCCCCCGCCCAACCGCAGGTGGCCTTCCGCCATCGCCTGGGGCAAGATCCCTTACCGGCGGCGGCCGGGTCCCAGATGGTTTATACTTTGCTGGAGATCGCCGTCATGGGCGAGACTGCGGAGATCTTCCAGTTGCCGCTGAACCTCTGCCTGGTGCTGGACCACAGCCTGTCCATGCGTGGCGAGAAGATGGAGCGGGTGAAAGAGGCGGCCCGTTATGTGCTAAGCCAGTTGGGGCGGGACGATGCGTTGTCCGTGGTGGCCTTCAACGACCGGGCGACGGTCATGGCGCCCGCCCAGCTCGTCACCCAACCGCAAGAGATCGCCAATGCCATCGCGGATATGGTGCCGCGCGGGGGGACGGAACTGGCTTCGGGGCTGGACGCCGGGCTAGCGCAGTTGCAGCGCGGGCGCAGCCTGACCGGACCGGCGATCTCGTCGCTGCTGGTGCTGACCGACGGGCGTACATATGGCGACGAATCGCGTTGTATGGAACTGGCGGAGGTCGCGCGGCGGCGGGATATGCTCATCACGCCGCTCGGCGTGGGCGACGAGTGGAACGAAGATTTGCTCGAAACGCTGGCCTATCGCTGCGGCTCGCATTCCGAGTACATTGACCAGCCCGCGGCCATTGTCACGGCGTTCCGCCAGCATATCGCCGACTTGCGCCATATTTACGGCCGGCAGGCGTACCTGACGGTACGCACGGCGGCTCAGGCCCGGCTGGTGCAAGCGCACCGGGTGGCACCCCTGATTGGCCGGGTGGAGATGCTGCCGGGCGCGAACGCCGGCGAGCAACGGCTCGCGCTGGGCAACCTGATGTTGGGCGAGGTGCAGGGCTTGCTGTTGGAGATCGTGGTGCCGGAGGCGGCGGGCGAGACGG
>JAICKM010000966.1 GCA_025927935.1 Chloroflexia bacterium
CCGAGTATCCCAGCGTGGTCGCGCTCGCGGACTACCTGCTCGCACCGGACGTAGACGAACGGTTTCAGTTCGGAATCGAGATTCTGCGAAACGGGCTGGAAACGCGCCTAGAGCGCCAGGGCGGGAATGGACCGGCAAAGTGAGCAGCCTTTGGGCTAGACAATGAGCAGCGCGACAGCATACAATAGGCGTATCGAGAGGAACAGGGAGCGGGACCGCTTGTAGTAGACAGGGAGCCGCTATGGAACATCTCGTCGCCTTCGTGCATATGCTTGCCCCCGCGGATGATCCGCTGGGCGCGATCTACGGCCTACCGGCCATTTTCCTTGTCATGTTGCTCAAGGAGGCCGGGGTGCCCATCCCGGTGCCCGCCGACCTGATCATGCTGGGCGCGGCGGCGCGGGCCGCCGCCGGGCAACTCGACCTGTTCGGCGTGATCGTCACGTTCGAGGTGGCGATGCTGCTCGGCGGGGTCATCCAGTATGCACTGGCGCGCGGACCGGGGCGCGGCGTGCTCTATCGCTTCGGGCGCTACATCGGGCTGACCGGGCCGCGCCTGGATCGCGCCGGGAGCGCCCTGCAACGCGGCGGCGTGACCGGGCTGAGCGTGGCCCTGACCACGCCGGGCGTGCGCGCCGCCACTGTGGCTGCCGCCGGGATCGCCGGCCTGCCGTTGCGCGTCTTCTTGCCCGGCCTGTTAATCGGCAATACGGTCTTTTTCCTGCTGCATGTCGTCATCGGCTACGCCGGAGGCCAGGGCGTCGCCGGGTTGCTGGCGGCGACCGGCCTGCCCGCGGGACCCGCGCTGGTGGGCCTGCTCGTGGTCCTGGCCGTGATTGGCTTCGCCGGGTGGATGATCATCCGGCGCCGTGCGCGGCGGGCCGGGACGCCCCCGCCCAGCCTGGGCGAGGTGGCAGGCGCCTGGGAAGAAGCCTGCTGCCCGGCGTGCCTCGCCCTGGGTGCGCTAGGGGAGGCGCGCAGCCCGGCGGCGTTCGCCCACTGATCCCCACACCCGCGACCCATTGTTGAGGAGTGCCGTCCCGTATGACTCTGACCAGCGACCTGACTATCTACCAGCGTCCCGCTGAAATCGCGCAGGCGCTTATTCGCTTCGACACCACCAATCCGCCCGGCAACGAAGCCGCCTGTATCGCCTATATCCGCCAGTTGCTGACGGACGCCGGCATCCCGGTGACGATCCTGGCCCGCGCCCCCTCCCGGCCCAATTTGATCGCCCGCCTGCCCGGCCAGGGCACGGCCCCGCCGCTGCTGCTGCAGGGGCACATCGACGTGGTGAATACCGCCAACCAGCCCTGGCAGCACCCGCCCTTCGCTGGAGAGGTGATCGACGGCTATCTATGGGGGCGCGGGGCGCTCGATATGAAGGGCGGCGTCGCCATGATGCTGGCGGCCATGCTGCGTGCCCGCGCCGAGGGCCAGGCGCCGCCGGGCGACGTGGTGCTGGCCTGCGTCAGCGACGAGGAGAGCTTCGGGCAATATGGCGCGGGCTTCCTGGTCGAAGAACACGCCGATCTGTTCGCGGGCATCCGCTATGCGCTGGGTGAGTTCGGCGGATTCCCCTTCTACCTGGGCGGGCGGCGCTTCTACCCGATCATGGTCGCCGAGAAACAGTCGTGCCGCGTCTATGCCACCGTGCGCGGGCCGGCTGGACACGGTTCGCGGCCCATGCGTGGTGGCACCATGGCCCGTCTCGCTCGTATGCTGACCCAACTCGATACCCACCGGCTGCCGGTCCATATCACGCCTGCCGGTCGCCTGATGATCGAAGAGATCGCGGTGGCGCTGCAGGCCCCCCTGAACACCATGCTGCCCGCGTTGCTGGACCCGGTGTACACGGATGCCGTGCTCGACAGGATGGGGCCGGAGGCGCTGGCCTTTGATCCCTTGCTGCACAACACCGTCAACGCGACCATTGTGCATGGCGGCACCCAGAGTAACGTCATCCCCAGCAAGATCGTGGTCGAGATGGACGGGCGCACGCTGCCCGGCTTCAGCGGCACCGACCTGCAGGCCGAACTGGTGGCGCTGCTGGGCGACGAGGTCGAGATCGAGGTGCTGGCCGAACCGCCCGCCGCGGCGACGCCCGATATGGGGCTGTTCCCGACCTTGAGCGCCATCCTGCGTGAGGCCGACCCGGAAGCCCTGCCCATCCCCTACCTGCTGCCCGCCGTCACCGACGGACGCTATTTTGCGCGTCTGGGCATCCAGACCTACGGCTTCCTGCCCATGTCTTTGCCGGAAGACTTCGACTTCTACTCCAGCATC
>JAICKM010000055.1 GCA_025927935.1 Chloroflexia bacterium
CCTCGCCACCGCACTCGAACGGCTGGCCGCGGATGAGCCGGTCGTGCGTGACCTCCAGGAACCGGCCCGTCACACGGCAGAATATAGCGCATTGCTTCAGCAACACGCGCCTCTGCGCAACATCGATGCAGGCCCCGCCTACTACCTGCCGGAACTCGATCCGCCCACGGAAACGGTGCCGATCACGCCGGCGAACGCCGCCCTCCTGGAGGCCCATTATCCCTACACGCGCAGCAGGCACGCTGAGCTTGCGCCGGTTGTGGTATGTGTAGCGGACGGAGTGGCGGTGGCGGTTTGCTGCTCCGCGCGGATGACGGCGCAGGTAGCGGAGGCCGGGGTTTACACAGTCGAGTCTTACCGCGGGCGTGGCTATGCCGCCGAGACGGTGCGCGGATGGGCCGCTGCTATCCGCGCCATGGGCCGGCTGCCGCTCTACAGCACGAGTTGGGCGAACACGGCCTCGCAGGCTGTAGCGCGTAAGCTCCGGGCCGTGCAGTACGCGGTCGACTTCAGCCTGACGTGACCTTAGAAACTACATCCCGGCAGCGGGCCAACCTCTCCCCCCGCCCCTCTCCGCCGCCGGGAGGGGAGCCGTCTCGTCGTTTCCCCCTTCCCGTGGCGGGAAGGGGGGCAGGGGGGTGAGGTTGATCGGGCGCCGGGATGTAACAGCGGGACGCGCGCCCGCGCCCATGCTCTGATTGACGCTGTCTCATAGCATGGAGTACAATAGATCACATCCGTGACCTGCGGATGCCGGATCTTGATATTCGATGCTGAAGAGGTAGCTGCCCAATGCGCGGGACGCCGCCGGTCCGCAAACTCCCACGTCGTAGCCTCGCGGATGCGATCCGCGCGTTTCAGGCCGGGGTGCCGGGCGCGCTGGAGCCGCCTGCGTTATATACGGCGCTGGTAGCGGCGGTCGCCGTGAGCCTGGGCGATCCGCCGGTGGCGCTGTTCCTGGCCGATGCCCACGGCGGTGACTATCTGTGGCAGGCGGGGACAGGTCTCGCGGCGGATCTAACCGCCGGCGCCCGGATCAGCCAGGCCGCCTTGCCGCCCACCTGGGCCGCGCCCGGCGCCGGGACGGTGCGCGTGCGCCGTCGCATTCCCGGCTTGGCCGATTTCCGCCCGGTGGTTGCCGTGCCGCTGCCCGGCTCCGGGCGGCTGGATGGCTTCCTGCTGCTTGGCCCGCGCCCCGATGCCCGGCCCTATACCGCTGCCGACCTGGCACTGCTCGACGCCCTGGCCGGGCTGATCGCGGACCGGCTGCGGGCCGCCGCCCTGGCCGGCCAGTACCAGCGCAGCCAGCAGCAACTCCAGACGCTGCACCGCCTGGGCGAGGAACTGAGCGCCAACCTCGACATCGACGCCGTGTGCCTGACGGTGTACGAGCAGCTACGTGGCGCGCTGGACTTCGACTCCTTCTTTGTGGCCCAATATGACGAAGCCCTGGGCATGCTGACCTTTCCCTTCGGCATCGATGAAGGCGTGCGCTATTACCTGGCGCCCGCGCCGCTAGGCGCCGGCCTCGCCAGTTGGATTTTTGCTAACGGCCGCCCCCTGGTGCTAGACGACCTGTCGCGCGGCGTGGAGCATCTGAACATGCCCTTCCACCCCGACCGCTTCGGGTCCGCGCGCCGCAGCCGGGCCTGGATGGGCGTGCCCATGATGGCGAAGCACCGCACCATTGGCGTCTTGTCGGTGCAATCCTACACGGCCAATCTGTATAACGAGGCGCAGGTGCAGTTCCTGAGCACGGTCGCCAACCAGGTGGCGAGCGCGCTGGAGAACGCGCGGCTCTTTGCCGAGCGCGAGCGCCGCATCGCCGAGCTGTCCACGCTGAACGAGATCAGCCGCCGGCTGAGCGGGACATTGCGCGTCAGCGACGTGATCGACAGCGTGTACGATCAACTCAACCGGGTGTTCGACGCCCAGCACTTCTGCCTGGCGCTTGTGGACCCGGTGACGGACAATATCCGCTATAACTTTAGCGGCGGGCCGGAACATGGGCTGGACCCGAATATCCCGGCCATGCGGGACGCGGTGGCGTGGATGATCCACAACAGCGCGCCCCTCCATGTCACCCGCGATCTCGCCGCCACTTTGGCGCTAGGGGGAGTCGACGTGACCGGGCTAGTCGCACGGTCCCTCCTGGGTGTGCCGCTGCTGGTGGGGACGACCGTGATCGGGGCGATGGCGGTTTATAACTGCGACCGTGAAGGCGCCTATGACCAGGACCACTTGCACCTGTTTACCACTATCGCCGCACAGGTGGGCGTGGTCATTCAGAACGCGCGGCTCTACGAGCGCACCGACATCGCGCTGACCCGGCGCGTGGCCGAGCTGTCGGCGTTGGAAGAGATCGCGCGCCAGCTTAACGCCAGCCTCGATCTGGGTGGAATCATCCACCTGGTGGTGGCGCGGGCGGTGGAGACGACCGGGGCCACCGCCGGCATCCTGGCCCTGTTCGACGCGGCCACCCAGACTCTGCGCTTGCTGGGGCAGATCGGCTATGCGGCGGAGGTGATCGACCGCTATACGCAGCAGCCGCTGCCGATTAGCCAGGGGCTGATCGGGCGCGCTGTGCGCGAGGATCGCTCGCTGCTCGTCCGCGACGTGCAGCACGATCCCGACTATATCGCCGTAACGCCCGATATTCGTTCGCAACTCGTAGTGCTGGTGCGCCGGGGCGGGCAGGTGCTGGGAACGTTGAGCCTGGAAAGCCGGGATCCGGATGGCTTCCACAACGAGCATGTGGAGTTTATCGAGCATCTGGCGGAGCACGCCGCGATTGCCGTGGAGAATGCCCGCCGCTACGACCGGGAGCGCCGCCAGAATGAGGCGTTGACCCGCCGGGCGGGGGAACTGGCCGCCATTTTGCGCATCGGCAATATGCTGAAGGCCGACCTCTCGCTGGACGAGGTGCTGACCCAGGTAGCCGAAGGCGTGCGCAGCAGCCTGGGCTTCAACGTCGCCATCCTCAGCCTCATCGACGAGGGGCCACCCCGGCGCTTTATGCGCGTGGCGGCGGCGGGGCTGGATGCGGAAACCTGGGCGCGGCTCAAAGTGGCGATGCCGCCCGCCGAGGAAAGCAACCAGTTGCTGGACCCGCGCTTCCAGATCAGCCAATCGTATTTCATCAGCCACCTGTATAACCCGATGACGCACCTGGAGACCTACTTCCGGCCCGACATCACCCCGCGCGACGAGACCGAGTGGCACCCTGACGACATGCTGATCGTGCCCTTGCGCGGCAAAGGCGGCCAGTTGGTCGGCGTGCTCTCGGTGGACGACCCCGTGGATCGCCAATTGCCCTCGCGGGCGACCATCGAGACGCTGGAGATTTTCGCCAATCAGGCGGCAGTAGCGATTGAGAATGCGCGGCTGTTTGAGGCCCAGCGCCGCCGGCTGCGCGAACTCGCGCTGCTGCAAGAATCGGGCGTCGGCCTCAGCGCCACGCTCGATCCGACGGAACTCCTCGCCGCGGTGGTGCGCTCGGCGGTGCAACTGTTTGAAGTCCGCGCCAGCGCGATCACCCTGGTGCCTGATCCCTCGAATCCTCGCATATCCACCGCCTCGTGGTTTTGCGCAGAACGCGATGGCGTGCTGGAGGTGCAGCCCTACAGCGCCGCGGATCGCCCCGATCTGACCCAGGAAATTATTCTGGCCGGCGACCTGGTGGTGGTGCCCGATGCCACCGCCGATCCACGCCTCAGTCCCGATCTGGTGGCGCGTGGGCTGCGGTCGCTGGCCGGGGTGCCGTTGCGCGTGGGCAACCAGGCCCAGGGAGTGCTGTATTTGTTCGCCGACCGGACCCACCCTTTCGACAGCCAGGAGCAGCAGTTGTTGCGCATCTTCGCCAACCAGGCGGCGGTGGCGGTCCAGAACGCGCGCCTGTTTGAAGAGGAAGCCCACCGCCTGCATGATGTCACGTCGCTACAAGACCTCGGCTTGCGTTTTACCGCTACGCTGGATATTCACACTTTGCTCGAAGAGGTGGTGCGGGCGGCGATTCACCTGCTCGACACCAATTCCAGCGGGGTGCTGCTGGTCAACGAGACCGGCACGCAGGCGGTCAATGTGCGCTGCTGGGTGCGCGAGGAGGGCCGCCTGGAGACCGGCACGTTTAACCGGGCTATCCGGCGCGGCGGGCTGACCGATACGGTGATGCGCACCGGCCGCCCGATTATGGTGGCCGAGACGTTGGGCGATCCGCGGATCAATCCGTCGATGATGGCCGAGGGGATTCGCTCGTTCGTAATGGTCCCCATCCGCGTCGCCGAGCAGACTCTGGGCGCGCTCTTCGTCAACAGCTATCAGCCGCGCGCTTTCTCCACCCATGAGCAGCAGTTGTTGCAGGTCTTCGCCAACCAGGTGGCGGTGGCGATCAAGAACGCGCGCCTGTTCGAGGAGCGCCGCGACTTCGAGCAGCGGCTGATCGGCGAGAACGAGCGCATGGCCCGCGAACTGGTGACGGCGCGCGCCACGCAACGGCAGTTGCTGCCCGAACTGCCGCGCCGCATGGCGGGCCTGACCATGCACGGCATCTGCCTCCCGGCGATGGAAGTCGGTGGAGATTATTACGACCTGGTGCCGCTACCCGACGGCCGCCTGGCGCTGGCGCTCGGCGATGTGACCGGCAAAGGGACGGCGGCCGTCATGTTGATGGCGATGGTCAAGACAGCCCTGCTGTCGCAGGTCGGCAGCGATCCACGGCCCCACCCGGTGCTGCAAACGCTGAACACGCTGGCCGTGGACCTGATGCAAGGCCAACTGATGACCTTCTTCTACGCGCTCTATGATCCGGCCACCCGTGTGCTGACCTACAGCAACGCCGGGCACCTCTACCCCTACATCCGGCGGGCCGGCGGCACACTCGACTTTATCGCCGGGGGCGGCCTGCCGCTCGGCGCGCTGCCCACCGTCGCCGACAAGGTGTTTACCCTGCAAGTCGCGCCGGGCGATCTGCTGGTCTTTTTCTCGGACGGCATCGTCGAGGCTGCGGACAGCGGCGGCGAGATGTTCAGCTTCGAGCGGGTCGAAGAGATCCTGCGCCAGGTGCCCGCCGGCGCCGATTTGCGTCTGCTGGTGGAGGATATCGTGGATCGGGTGCATGCCTTCGCCGGGGGCGCGCCGCAGGACGATGTGACGCTGCTGATTGCGCGGGTGGACGACAGCGACGCCGCCGGTGCGCCCGGTTCGTAGCGCGTCCGGCGCAGTGCTAATCCCTGCGCCGCGCTATATCTGCTCCAGCCGCGCTTTGAGCCGGTCGTAGGTCTGTTCGAGGGCCTCCGGCAGCACCTTGGTCTGGCCCACCACCGGCATAAAGTTCGTGTCCCCAGCCCAGCGGGGCACCACATGCATGTGCAGGTGGTCGGCGATACCCGCACCCGCCGCCGCGCCCAGGTTCATGCCCGCGTTAAAGCCCTGCGGGTGGTATTCGGCCTCCAGCACACTGACCATACGTTGCAACAACGCCATCATTTCCGCAGATTCTTCCGTGCTCAGACGGGTCACGTCGTGCAGGTGACGGTAGGGTACGATCATCAGGTGGGCCGAGTTGTACGGGTAGCGGTTGAGGATCACAAAACACTGCGCGCCCCGTAACAGTAGCAAGTTAGCCCGGTCGTGCGTGGCGGCCTGGGCCGGGTACCGGCAGAAGATACATTTTGGTTCCGCGGCATCCGGCTCCGCCGGCGCTTCGCGGGTGAGCGGCGGGGCGGCGGTGTCCCCCACGGCGCCGGCATCTTCGCCCGCCGCGCCCGCGCTGTCCGCGCTAATATACGCCATCCGCCAGGGCGACCACAGAATATCCAAAGTTCGCTCCTCCTAAAACGCGCCGCATTATAGACCGGGCCGGCGTGGATCTCGTGCCGTCCGGGGTTTGCAGCTATTGTGCCGCCATTTTAGCGCGGGCGGGCTGTGTGGGCAAGGCAAAGGGGCTTAAGCATATTGCTTAAGCCCCTGCTACGCCGAGTTGTGACCGGCGGCCGGCTCAGATCTTCATGCGCGGATCGAGGGCGTCGCGCAGGCCGTCGCCCAGGAAGGTGAAGGAGAGGGTCAGCAGGCCGATGCAGGTGGCCGGTACCCAGACTTCGTGCGGCGCCGAGTTGATCGAGTTGAAGCCGTCGTTGATGATGCCGCCCCAGGTCGGCGTCGGCGGCTTGACCCCGATGCCGATGAACCCCAGGAACGCCTCGGTCAGAATGAAGCCGGGGATGGTGAACGTGGCGCTGACGATGACCGGACCGAGGCTGTTGGGCAGCAGGTGGGTCATCATGATGCGCCAGTTGGGCGTACCGATGGAGCGGGCCGCTTCGACAAACTCCTTTTCGCGCAGGCTGAGCACCTGGCCGCGCACCAGGCGGGCCACGCCCACCCAGGCCACGATGGCGATAGACAAGAAGATGAGCGGCAACCCGCCGAGGAAGCCGGCGAAGGCCGTGTCATGCAGCGCCGAAACCATAATCAGGATGAAGAGCAGGCTCGGGAAGGCATAGGTAATGTCGGTGATGCGCATGAGCAAGCTGTCGATCCAGCCGCCCCGATAGCCCGCGTTCAGGCCGACGATGATGCCGACGAGGACGATGACGAAGGTCGGGATAAAACCGACGCTCAGCGACACCTGCGCGCCGTACATCATGCGGCTCAGAATGTCACGGCCCAGCCCGTCCGTGCCGAGCGGATATCCGGCTTTCCCGTCCGGTTGCCACGCGGGCGGCAGGTCCGGGCCGCCGTTGCCGCGGTCGGGGCGATCGCGGCTCTGGAAAGTGGGCGGATGCGGCGCGAGGATTGGCGCGGCGACCGCGATGAAGGTGAAAAAGAGAATCACGGCGACGCTGGCGACGGCCATTTTATTGCGCATGAGGCGGCGCAGGGCATCACTCCACAGGCTGCGTGTGGGCCGTGAGGTGTCAAAGACGGCTTCAGTGCTGGTTGTAGTTGCCATTGCGCATACCTCCCTAGTTTCCTACCTTGATCCGCGGATCAAAGAGGCCATACGTCAGGTCGGTCAAGAGGTTGAACACGACGATAATCGAGCAATAGACCAGCGTCGTGCCCATGATCATCGAGTAATCCCGCGCGCTAATGGCCTCGACGAAGAAGCGGCCGATGCCGGGGATGCCGAAAATGCGCTCGACGATAAAAGAGCCGGTGATCAGGTCGGCGGTGAGCGGCCCCATGACCGTCCAGACCGGGATCATCGCGTTACGGATCATGTGCCGCATAATGATGGCGCGGCCTTCCAGCCCCTTTGCGCGGGCGGTGCGGATGTAGTCCTGGCGGATGACATCGAGCATGGCGGTGCGGGTTAAGCGGCCCAACAATGCGGCGGACGGTAAGCCCAACGCGATGGTCGGCAGCAGCCAGGCTTTGAGATCGGTTTGGTACTGGTCGAGGGTGGGTACCACGGGCACCAGGTGTAGGGTGCTGGCAAACAGAATGATCAAATAGAGTGACAGCACAAACGAAGGAATCGCCACCCCCAGGGTCGCTAAAAACAAAGCTAAATAGTCAATCCAGCTATTCTGTCTCAGCGCCGCGATGGTGCCGAGCGGGATACCGACGATCACGGCAAAGAGCAGGGCTTGCAAGCCGAGCCGGATGGAAAAGGGGAACCGTTCGCGCAGAATATCGCTGACATTGCGGTCCCGATATTGGAACGAGGGGCCGAAGTCGAGTTTAACGGCATTGCCCATATAGACCAGATATTGCTGCCAGAGCGGTTTCGTCAGGCCGAAAGCCTGTTCCATGCGAGCTTGCATGACCGGATCCTGGCGCCGGCCTTCCTCTTGATCGAAGGGGCCGCCGGGTGTGAGATGCATTAGAGCAAAGGTGATAATCGAAACGACGATCAGCACCGGGATCACCGCGAGGGTGCGGCGGATCACATACGCAGTCATCGTAAATCTCCCTTAGGCTACCCCGCTGTACGGGCCGGCAATGTCAGGTGGTCTAGATGCCGGGAACCGCGCCCGCCCTACAGGCGAGCGGGCGCGGATGAGGAAGGGGGGCGCACCAGCGCCCCCCTTCGCACTACTACTTCTGGATGTCGATGTTCACGATGTTCTTGGTACCTGGCATCGGTTGCTCCACATCATTAGGCGTGATGTGGTCAGCCAGGTTCTTCACGTACGGCTTGATCAACAGATTCGCCACGTCCCAGTACAGGTAAACCACCGGGGCGTCGTCGGTCAGGATCTGCTGGGCTTGCTTGTACATGTCGGCGCGCTTGGTCGCGTCCTTCTCGACGTCGGCCTGCTTGGTCAGTTGATCGAACTTGTCGTTCTTCCAACCGACGTGGGTCACGGTCGAATCCGAGCGGAAGACCAGGCTCAGCCAGTCCTGCGGGTCCGGATAGTCCTCGCACCAGCCCAGGAAGAAGACCTGCGGGGTCGTCGCCGGGTCCTTAGTCAGGGCGGTGTACGCCTTGGCCTCGACCGGGTCAAGTTGCATGTCGATGCCCAGGTTGGTCTTGGCCTGGTTCTGGATCCACTCCATGCGCGTCTTATTGCGGGCGCTGGAAGCGAAGGTCAGTTTGATGGGCGGCAGGCCGTTCGGGAAGTCAGACTTGACGACCGCATCCAGTTCGGACTTGGCAGCAGTTGCGTCGAAGTCAGACTGCTTGATGCTCGCCTCGTAACCGGGCCGGCCCGGCGGGATGAAGCTGGCTGCCGGGGTACCCGCGCCCTTGAGGACCACGTCCACATAGTCCTGGCGGTCGAAGGCCTTGGCGAACGCCTGGCGCACCTTGATGTTGTCGAACGGCGCCTTCTGCGTGTTGAAGCCAATGTAGAAGCTGCAGTTGCCGGGATAGTTGTGGAATTCCTGGCTCAGCGTCGGGTCGGCCTTGACCGACTTCAGATCTTCGGCGGCCACCCCATCGATGTCGAGCTGGCCTTCCTTGTACGCCTGCAGGCTGATGGCCGAGTCGATGATGTCGCGCACCTCGATGCGCCCGATCTTCGGCTCACCCTTGCGATAGTTGGGGTTAGACTCCCACACCGCGCCGCTGCCGTGGTTCCATTCCTTCAGGATGAAGGGACCGTTGCCGATGTACGTCGCCGGCTCGGTCCAGGAGTCGCCGCCCTTGGTCACCATATCTTCGCGGGTCGGCCAGCCGACCCAGATCGCCAGGATATAGGGGAAGTAGGCGACCGGGGAGTTCAGCGTGAACTCAATGTGCTTGTCGTCGGTGGCCTTCACACCGAGGGCATCCTGGAGGCTCTTGAGCTTGGCCGTGTCGGTCACGGTTTCCAGCTCGCTGAGTTCCTGCGAACCCTTGATGTCATAGGCGACGGACGCATACGAGCGCCCCTGCACCGTGGGATCGAAGAGGCGGCGGAAGGCATACTCAAAGTTATGCGCGGTCAGGGGCTGACCATCGGAGTACTTGAGGCCGTCGCGCAGCGTCAGGGTATACTTGAGGCCATCGGCCGAGACATCCATCTTCTCGGCGGCGGCGGGGACGGGCTGTAGCTTCTCGTTGAGTTCCAGCAAGCCCTCGAAGGCCAGCTGGCCCCAGCCGATCTCGCCCACGAAGGACATCTTCTGCGGGTCAGTAGTATCCGGGTCGGACCCCTGGTTGATGCGGATCACCTTCTGGCCGGGCTTAGGGGTGCTCGTCGGCGCAGCAGGCGCGGCGCTCGGGGTCGTATCGGCGCCTGCCGCGGGGGCGGTGGTCGCCGTGGCGGCGCCGGCCGCCGCCGGGGTGGCGGTATCGGCTGCCGCGGCGGGCGCGGTTGTATCGGTCGCTACGGCTGCGGGAGCGGTAGTTGCCACCGCGGGGACCGTAGTGGCGGTGGGTTCAGCGCCACAGGCCGTCAGCAACATGCTGAGGACCGTGAGCATCGTCACCGCCAGGAGAATAAACCTGGACTTCTTCAACTGCTCTCCTCCTTTTGTGTAAGGACCTGTAAGGTTCTAAGGCGCGCCCGGACCCTTGCCGGCGGCCCATTCGCCAAACACTCGCCAGCACAACCGGCTTCGCGACAACGACGCGCTAGCCGACCGGCTGCCGAGTGCACTCTAAGGAAGCTTGCGGCGGTATGTCTTTTGCCCCCTAAACTCCACCGCCCATGCTCCCAGAGTATGCACGCATAATACCACGTTTTCGGTCAGTCTTCAACCCGATTGTCGAAATACAAGAGTCCATAGACCTGTTTCAAGCAACCCTGGAAGACGGATTAAGATCCTCCATCCAAGGACCCAGGTCGCGCTGGGCCGGGTGAAACTAGACTCATAAAACGTAAGCAGGCCGCCGGGTATGACGGGCAAAGAAAACGGCCCACTATGTGGTCGATGCCGCCGGCCCGCGCCGGCAGGCGCTCCGATAATTACCGCACACGCTATCCGCGTGTGCGGTATCTGCTGCAGGCATTACCTACTTTGCCGGGCGGCCTGCTCCATGCAAACCGGCTATCCGGCATACCTGACTTCCCCATCAGAAATGACCGGAAATCCGCACGCAGCATGCAACCGAACAGGCAGGTTTTCCTGTGACGTATATATATACCCATGCCGGGTGCAATCGGTTCAAAATTGGGGACCGCATTTGCCGGACGGATTTGCATCCTGTCTGGAGACGACTCGCCGGCAACAGCGTAAATGACATCTCAAGTGCATCCAGCTTTCTTGTCATTCTGAGTGCAGCGAAGAATCTCGTCGCGTGTGGGTCCAGGACGAGACTCTTCGCTGCACTCAGAGTGACATAGATCACTGGACGGACTATTCAGCGGCCCAGCCGCAGCTTCCAGACCATCCACATGGCCTCGAAGACAATGTTGCGGCTCATTTTGCTTTGCCCCACCCGGCGATCGGCGAAGATGATCGGCGTCTCGGCAATGCGCAGGCCGCGCTTGTAGCAACGATACGTCACCTCGATCTGAAACCCGTAACCGTTGGCCGTGATGGTGTCGAGGTCGATGGCTTCAAGAGCGCGGCGGCGGAAGCATTTGAACCCGCCGGTCAGGTCGTGGAAGGGTAGGCCGAGGATCACCTGAGCGTAGAGCGATCCGCCGCGGCTGATAACGCGGCGCAGCAGGGACCAGTTGCGGGTGCCGCCGTGTGCAATGTAGCGCGATCCGAGGACGACATCGGCGCCCGCGCGGATGCGGTTGACGAATTGCGGCAGGTGGCGCGGGTCGTGGGAAAAGTCGGCATCCATCTCGAACAACAGATCGTAGCCGTGGTCCAGGCCCCAGTGAAACCCGGCAATATAGGCTTTGCCCAGGCCCTCTTTGCCCGCGCGGTGGAGCACGAACAGCCGGCCCGGATGCTCTGCGGCCAGGCGGTCGGCCAGTTCCCCGGTGCCGTCGGGCGAGTTGTCGTCGACGACGAGGATATGGAAAGGCCCAACTGCGAAGATCGCTTCGGTCAGCGGTTGGAGGTTACTGATTTCGTTATAGGTCGGCAAAATAATCAGGGCGCGTTCACGCTCACTCATGAATAGCTTGTTCCTTCTCGCACGGAGGCGGGCGGGTCCGGCCTATCGAGGGATTCGCCGGCGGGCGTGGCGGGCGCGGGCACCAGCCACCCGTACACCGTGTAGAGTAGCACCGGCAAGTTCACCACCAGCGCCGACGTCCACTGGATAACATTGCCCCAACTGTTGTTCCAGAGCACCAGATAGTCCCAGACAAAGTAGTTGCCCACGCCGCCGGCATTCATAATGAGGGTGCGCTTGGCATCGCGCAGGCGCGCGGTGAGCGGGGTGAGCGCCACCAGCCAGGCTTGATACCAGGGCTGGAACCAGAGCGTGCCGAACACCAGATAGACAAAAAAGATGCTGTAGGCAGCCTGGAATCCCGCTTCGACGCGGGCGGCGCGCGTGGCCGGGCGCGGGCGCAGCATCAGCCAGGCCGTGGCGCACAGCACCCCGGCTGCGACCAGCGCGGTGGAGGCGGTGCGCACCCAGTCCATGGCCTCTTCTTCGCTCGCCAGCAGCGAACTCGCCAGGGTGTTTTTCAGCGCGTTGGGGATGGACGCGGTGAAGAGATCGCGCCGGGCCAGGGCGCCGATGGTCTCCGGCCCATACCAGAAGGGCGCGTAGAGCAGGACACAGACGATCAGGAACCCGGCGGCGGCGGCAGCCGGCGGCAGCAGCGCGCGCAGCCAGGTTTGGCGGGACGCGCCCGGCGCCGGTTGGTAGTCTTGCCAGAGCACGATGAGTACGATGGGCAGCAGCAGCACGGGCACAAACTTGGCGAGCGCCGCCAGGGCCAGCGCCACCGGCGCCAGGAGGGCCGCACGCCTCCCGCGGGCCAGCAGCCAGCAGCAGAGGATGATGAACAGGATCATCACCATGTCGTTATGCCCGTTGCCGGCCGTCTCCCAGAGCACCAGCGGGTTCCAGGCGAAGAACAGCAGCCCGCGTGCCGCCCAACCGGGCCGCAGCAGCCGCAGGGTGGCGTAGATCAGGCAGGCCGTGCCGCCATAGGCGAGGATGACCAGTCCTTTGAAGAAGATGACCGCGCGCCATAGATCGTTGCCCGCCAGCCAGGCGGTGGCTGCGGCGAGTAACTCCCAGACCGGGCCATAGGGCGAAGTGGTCCCGGCCCAACCGCCGACGTAGGGGCGGAAGGGGTCATGGGCGAAGATCGGGGCCGCAGGCGGGTAGAGGAACGGATTCTTGCCGTAGACGACCAGTTCGCGCGCCCGAAAGATCTGGTCGAAGAGATCGGCGGCGCCGGTCGGATACATCAGCAGCAGGGTGAGGTTGAAGACCAGCGCGGCGCCGCCCAGCACCCGCAGGTAGCGACGCGAAGGCGTGGTTGGGCAACGCCGGTAGGCGATATACATCGCGGCAAAGCTGACCGCCCAGGTTACGGCGAAGTAATTGGCGCTGGCCGGGGTATGGCCGCTTAAGCGGTTGAGATCGAGCAGCGGCGTGGCGTAGTTGCCCGCCAGCGGATACGGCAGGACGAAGCCGAATACGTAAGCCAGTTCGGTGGCGACCGCCAGTCCCAGCAGCACCAGCCAGTCATACTGGGGCGACCGCATGTGCGGATGCGCGGCATCCACAAACGCGGCAGGTGCGGCCGGCGGGGCGGTATTCGGGGTGGTTGTGGTAGGGGGTATCATGGCAAGCTATCCATTATACCACTCGCCGCGGGCACCGCAACCCCCTGCCGGAACGAGTGCTGAGTGCTGCGTGCTGAGTACGACGAGTTCACGACGGGGAGGGGAGCACTGTTCCCCATTCCCACGCCTGCCTCTCCGCCCGCGTCCTCGTTTACTTATCAGCACGCAGCACTCAGCACTCGTTTCAGTAGCTGCGCATGGGCGCGACGTTGCGGCGGCGGAAGATCCAGACGAGGATCAGGCCGGCCACGAACCCCCCGACATGCGCCCAGTAGGCCACGCCGCCGGTGCCGGTGGCCGACGAGGGCGCAATGGTGCCGATGCCGCTGATGAGTTGCGTGGCAATCCACAGCCCGATCATGATCAGCGCGGGCACGCGGATGATGCCGTAGTAACCGGCCAGCACGCGCACGCGGGCCTGCGGGAACATGACCAGATAGGCAGCCATCACCCCGGCGATGGCGCCGCTGGCGCCCACGCCCGGTATCGGCGAGTTGGGATCGGTGAAGATCTGCGCGAAGTTCGCCGCCATGCCGCACAGCAGGTAAAAGATCGCATACCCGGCGTGGCCCATCGCATCTTCGACATTATCACCGAAGATATAGAGGAAGAGCATGTTGCCGCCGATATGGATCCAACTGGCGTGCATGAACATCGAGGTCAGCAGGGTGACATAGACCGGGTAGGCGATGGTCTGTTCCGGCAGCCCCAGGCAGAAGTTGCAGTTCGGCCCCAGATCGACATTATGCGTGATTTCGTAGGGGATGGTGCCATAGGCCATGACCGACTGATCCGGGCCGAACATCAGTTGGATCAGGAAGACCAGGACACAGATGGCGATAATGCTGAGATTGACTATCGGTAAGCCTTGCGAGGGAGGGGTGCCTTCGTCGCCGACCGGGAACATACGGATCTCCTTCTCAGGTCGCCGGCTCCGGCGGCGCCGCGAACGCCCCGCTCATCCAGAGGACAATCAGTACGAGCACCAGCAGGGCCACCACAATCAGTACAATGGCGACGGCATTACTGCCGCTGTCGCCGTTTGGCTCATCCATTGCCATCAGCTTGGCTCCTTCGCGCGAACCGGGCGGGGCCGGGGGATTATAACAACCGCCTCCGGCCGCGTGCGCGGCCGGAGGCGGTCTGATACGACTCTTGCTTACGGGTGCGCGTCCGCGCCCTGTCAGACGGCCGTCCGGCCTTTCGTGACCAGGCGCACGAGCCAGATCACAATCACAGCCCCGATGAAGGCGACCGGGATCGTTACCCACCAGGACTGCCCGTCCATGCTGAAGCTGGGATTGACCAGGCCCATAAGGAAGCCGCCGACGAAAGCGCCGATGATGCCCATGATGATGTCGCCGATCAGGCCGTAGCCGCCGCGACCCATGAACATGCTCGCCAGCCAGCCGGCAATCGCGCCGACAATCAGCCAACCAATGAGAGATAACATGAGTTTTCCTCCTATGTGTTTTATGTATATATGGGAATCGATAGCTACGCGTTTGCCACGATATTACGTGCGCCCTGAGGCGGGGAGCCTATTGCACGCTCGATGTGGAGGTGCTGTCGTAGCTCCGGCCCTCGTTCTTGAAAGTATCCTGCGCGGTATCCCGCGCTTTCGCGCCCAGATCGGCGGCGGCCTGCTGGCCGCTGCTCATCAGCTCCTTGAGGTACTCGCGCCCCCGTTCCACCAGCAGCGCACGGGTGTCGTCGCCCTTGCGCGGGGCTACGAGCAAACCGGCGAGCAACCCCAATGTGAAGTACTTGACGCTAACTCGCACTCCTTTTAACATGCCGTGATCGCCTCCTTTATGACCGGTTGCGCTCTTCAGCGGTCGAGGGATCCGCCCTCGCTGCCATCGTATGAGGCACGTTTTGTGCCACGGTTTCGACCTGGCGGGCCACCTCTTGCGTGCGGCTTTCCGCGGTGGCCCGCAACTGCTGGCGCAAGGCATCACCGGATGCGGGCGCAGCCAGCAGGCCGAGTGCAGCGCCGGCCAGCGCGCCCGCCACCAGCCCGATCAAGGTGCTGTTGTCGTTGCGCCGGGCGCGGGAGCGCGGCGCTGTGGGCTGGGCCGCCGCCATGGCGGCGGCCGTGACAACCGCTTCATCGAGCGCCGGTTCCGATTCCACTAGCGCCTCGGTTGCGTCTGCCGTCTCGGCTGCTACCGCGAGGTCGGTGATGGTGGGTCCAGGCGGGGTGACGGCAGCCACTCGCGCGGCCCGTGCAGCGGCCATGTCATAAATGTCCGGTTCCCAGGTGCGTGTGCGTTTAGCCATGCCGGGTATCCTTTATTCGAACTGTGTTACAGTGAGCGGCGGCCCGTCTGGCCGAGCAAGAACCGAACAATAAAGGCCACAATGATCGTCCCGATCAGCCCAGGGATGATGTAGTAAACAAAACCAGGCCCCCCCACCCAGGGTCCCCAATGGCCGAGTAGCACTCCGCCTAGCAGCCCGCCGATAATCGCGGCGATGATGCCGCCGATCCAGCCGTAAGGCATCTTACCGGGCACGATCAGATCGGCAAACCAGCCGATGATGGCGGCGATGATCAGGAACAGGATGAGTCCAAAACATTCCATAATAACACCCTCCCGCGGAAACTTAGGCGACCGGCTGGCGGCCTGATCGCAGCAGGCTCCAGAGCGCAGCCATAATCAATGTGCCGAGGCCCAGCACCGCCGCCAGGCCGCAGCCACAGCATCCCCCTTGACCGGGACGCCGGCGCATCAGTTCGTTATTTATCATCGTATATACTCCTCCAGGGATGCCCGGCATGGTGGGCGGCAGGAGCTGCAGGACTCCATCATATGATCTGCCGGTGCAGATATTAACGAACCCATCCAGAGCCTGTTACGCGCATTTCAGTCTGCTGGGTTCGGTTGCTACGCCAGGCCGATTCGGGCCGGCGCGGGCACCCCGCTATTCCTGTTCCGGGCCGAGTATCATCTCGGTTAGCCGCCCCGCCAGCCAGGTGGCGGCGGTGGTCAAGAGCAAGGTCAGCAACCCGCGCACCAGGTTGCGCATGACATCATCTTCCGCATCATGATCGTGCACCGTCAGTACTCCTTATCGTGAAAAGTTTGATTGTTTCGTCGCCGCCGGGGGCTTAGCCCCGGCGGTTGCCGCCCAGCACTTTGCCGAGCAGGCCGAGCACCGCGGCCACGCCCGCGGCAGCGGCAAAGACCGTGGCTGTCTGCTGCCGTTCGCCCGGCCCGGTGGCGGGCAGGGGCGTGCGCCCGGCAATGCGGGCCTGCTCCTCGGCCTCGCGCCGCCGGCGGCGCTCTTCCGCGCGTTGGGCGGCCTGCTGCTGGCGCTGCTCGTCCGTGGCCTGGTTGGCCGCGCGGGCTCGGTCGGCTTCCATATCCTGGCGCTCTCCAGCATATTCCGAGCAGAACTCGGCGCCGAAGAGCAGCACCTGGGACGACAGGTAAATCCACGTCTGCACGGCGATGATCGCGCCGAGCGCGCCATAGACCGCCTGGTACTTGGCGAAATTGCCCAGGTAGAAGGCGAAGCCGTACTTGAGGACACCGAACAGAATGGCCGTGATTAAGGCCCCCAACCAGACATCCGACCATTCGACCTTGCAGCGTGGCAGGGTGCGATAGAGGATCGCCAGCACCCCGGCGAGCAGGCCCAGGGAGATGAGGAAATTCAAGCTCTCCCAGAGCCAGCCGAGATTGCCGATAATACCGCTTGTCGTGCTCTGGATGCCGGTCAAGACGGCCGAGATGGCCGTGGAGAGCACCATCACCGCCGCGACCCCCAGCACCATGAGGAAGGCGATGACTTTGTCTTTGATCAGGCTGCCCGCCTTTTCGCATTCCCAGGCGCGATTGATCGCCAGTTGTAGCGTGCCGAAGACGCCGGAGGCGCTCAAGAGGAGGCTAACGAGACCGATCAGCGCCGCGATGCCGGTGCCGGTGCCTCTAGCCGCCACCACGTCGGTAATCGTCTTGACAAAGACGTTGGACTCGTCGGTGCTGCTCTGCAAGTTGGGCAGCACATTCTGGAG
>JAICKM010000443.1 GCA_025927935.1 Chloroflexia bacterium
ACTGGGGCAAGCTGTTCACCATGCCCGCCGCGCAGGTCCAGGCGCGCTACGCCCGCCTGCCCGACTTCCAACGCCTGCTCCAGTCCTACGACCCGGACGGTAAATTCCGCAACACCTTCCTGGACAAGTACATCTTCGGCGCGGGCTGACAGGCGCCTGCCGGGCCCTTGTCATTCTGAGCGCAGCGAAGAATCTCGTCTCGGTGGGGTCCACGACGAGACTCTTCGCTCTGCTCAGAGTGACAAAGGGGAAGAGCGGAGGGTCGGCGACTACGGGCGGCGACCGAACTCGCGCTCCAGTTGCAGGGCGCTGAGGTGGAGCATGGTCGGGCGGCCGTGCGCGCAGAGCCGGGGGAAGGTGCAAGCTTCCAACTGCGTGACCAGGGCGCGCATTTCGTCCAGGCCCAGCGACTTGCCCGCGCGGATGGCGCTGTGGCAGGCCAGGGTGATGACCAGTTGGTCGCGCCAGCGGTCGGGCGGGCTGCCCACCAGCAGTTCGTCGATCATCTCCAGCATCCCGGCCAGCGACACCCGGTCGGCGTACATGGCGGGCACGGCCCGGATCAGCAGGCCGTTTTCGCGCCCGCGCACCAGTTCCAGGTCGAAGCCCACGTCCAGCAGCAGCGGCAACACCGGCTCGATCTCAGCGCGCTGGCGGGCGGTCAGGTCGAGGGTCAGCGGCTGCAAGAGCGGCTGCACCGGCACGCCGCGCCCCGCGCGCACCTCGCGGTCGAAGCGCTCGTAGAGCACGCGCTCGTGCGCCGCGTGCTGGTCGATGAGGAACATGCCGTCGGGGCCTTCGGTGATGATGTAGGTGTTGGATACCTGACCCACCACGCGCAGCGGCGGCAGGCGCGGCGAGGTCGCGGCGGAGGGCAGCGGCCCCAGCGGGGCAGGCCCGCCCGGTTGCGCGGGCACGGGCGTGGCCGTGCCGAAGTCGCCGTCGCTCAGGTCCAGATCCGCGCTCGCGTCCGTGGGCAAGGGGGGCGCATCCGCGCCGCCGGACTGTGCCCAGGAGAGCGCGGGCGCCGCGTAGCCGCCGAAGAGGTCGGCCTGGGCGGGCGGCTGGCTGGACGCCGGGCTGCCGGCGGAAGCCGGGGGGCGCGCGCCCGCCACATAGGATTGGCCCGCGCCGCCGCTGCCCTCCGCGGGAGCCAGGCCGTTGTCGTCCGCGCCGGGCACGCGCCAGCCCTCCGCGCCGCGCGTGCCGAAGCTGGGTACCGGACTGTGCGCCGATAGGGCATCGCGCACGGCCTTCTGCACGGCGACGAAAACGGTCCGTTCGTGGCGAAACTTGACCTCGCTCTTGGTCGGGTGGACGTTGGCGTCCACGTCCGCGGGGTCCACGCGCACGTTGAGCACGGCGATGGGGTGGCGGCCCACCATGAGCAGACTGTGGTAAGCTTCCTCCAGCGCGTAGGCCAGCATCCGGCTGCCGATGGCCCGCCCGTTGACGAAGAAGTGCTGCGCCTGCCGGTTCGTGCGGCTCACGGCGGGCGGGCTGACGTAGCCCCAGACCTGCACGCCCTGTTCGTCCTCCTCGGAACTGGTCACGGCCGCGGGCGCGAGTGCCTCTTTAGAGGCTGCCTGCGGCGCGCGGCGCGGGCCGGGTAGCGCGTCGGGGTCGAGCCAGTCGGCAAAGGGGTCATCGGACAGGGCCGGTTCCGTGGCGGGCAACTGGCCCACCGGCAGCATGACCTGGGCGATGTCCTGCCCGTAGACCTGGCGGATGGCATCGCGCAGGTCGCCGTTGCCGGGCGAGGCAAACACCTGCTTGCCGTCGCTGGTCAGCAGGAAGCGGATCGCCGGATAGGCCAGGGCATACTGCTGCACCAGCGCGGTCACATGGGCGGCCTCGGCGGCGGACGACTTGAGGAATTTGAGGCGGGCAGGCACGTTGAAGAACAGGTCGCGCACGGTGACGATGGTGCCGCGCGGGGTACCGCGCGGGCCGGGCGGCTGCGCATTGCCGCCTTCCACGGTCATCTCGGTGCCCATCTCGTCCTCGCCGGTGCGCGTCGTAATCGTCACGCGAGCCACGGCGGCGGCGCTCGCCAGCGCCTCGCCGCGGAAGCCCAGCGTGTGCAGGGCGAACAGCTCCTCTGCGGTGTGGATCTTGGAGGTGGCGTGGCGCAGGAAGGCCAGGGGCAGTTCGCCGGGCGGGATGCCGCGCCCGTTGTCGGTGATGCGCAGGAACGGCTGACCACCGCCGCGGATCTCGACGCGGATCTCGGTGGCCCCCGCATCAATCGAGTTGTCCATCAACTCTTTGATCACCGAGGCGGGCCGCTCGATCACTTCCCCGGCGGCGATCTTGGCGGCGACCCCCGGCTCCAACAACTGTATCGGCATCCTGCACCCCTCCTGCCCCATCCCGATCCGTGTGAGGCTGAACAAATCAGCACATTTGTACAATTATACCATAGAACCGCGCCTCTGCATACCTGACCGGGTATCTATCCGTGAATCCATCACGAAGGTGCAAAGATCGCAAAGGTTACTTACATTAACTGTATTCTTCACACTCTTCGCGCCTTCGCGGTGCTGAAACGTTGTCGAGATTACCTTTTCGCAAGCGCGCTTGTCGAAATCTTGACAGTATGCGAAAACCTGTGCTATAATTTGCCACAACATACGACAAGTGAATAGCACCCGGCTCTTATCAAGAGAGGTGGAGGGAAACGGCCCGATGAAACCCGGCAACCAGACGCTGCTGTCCAGGTGCCAATTCCGACAGAGCGATCTGTGAGATAAGGGAGTGGTGATGTCCGATCGCGGATGTAGCCCCTCGCCTTCGAGGGGCTTTTTAATTGCCCCGCCGGTACGTTGACAAGCACATATCCGAAACGCGACGACGAGGGAAAGTAGGCGGCAGGCTCCGAGCCACAGAGAGCCGCGTGGCTGAGAAGCGGCGCCCATCCTGCTCCCGAAATGCCCCTCCGAGCGGCTGCTCGAACCCGCCCCGGCGGCAGTAGGCGCAGACGGACCGGCCTCCGTTAGCAGGCCGGAAGTCTCAGTGGCGAGACTTCGTGAGGCGGCGTCTGTGAGGGCGCCGCGAACAAGGGTGGTACCACGGTGGAGCGCATCCCCGTCCCTGGCTGTCGAGGGGCGGGCTTTTTATTGCCTGCGCCGCCGAGCCGCCCCGCCTGGTGGCGCTATCATTGCTACTGCTTCCCAGGCGCGCCGCGGCGCGAACGCAACGCGAACAAATACGGACGGCAGAGGTAGAAAGCAACATTATGACACTGGTTGTGCAAAAATACGGCGGGTCCTCGGTGGCCGGGGTGGCGCGCATGCAGGCGGTGGCCGAGCGCGTGGCCGCGACCGTGGCCGGGGGCGCGCAGGTAGTGGTCGTCGTGTCGGCCATGGGCGATACGACCGACGAACTGATTGCCCTGGCCGAGGCGCTGCATCCCGACCCCGCGCACCGCGAGATGGACCTGCTCATGTCCACGGGCGAGATCGTCTCGTGCGCGCTGCTGGCCCTGGCCTTGCAGGCGGCGGGCGTCCCGGCGCGGGCGCTGACGGGCGCCCAGGCGGGCATCTATACCGACGGCGCCCATCGCCGGGCGGCCATCGTGCAGGTCGATCCGCGCCGTGTGCGCGAGACGCTGGCCGCGGGCGAAGTCGCCATCGTGGCCGGATTCCAGGGCGTGCGCGGAGCCGGCCTCGACGGCGAGATCACCACGCTGGGCCGGGGCGGCTCGGACACGTCCGCCGTGGCCCTGGCGATTGGCCTGGGCGCCGATTGCTGCGAGATCTATACCGACGTGGACGGTGTGTTTACCGCCGACCCGCGCGTGGAACCCGCCGCGCGGCGCATCCCGCGCATCGGCTACACCGAAATGCTCGAACTGGCCCAGCAGGGCGCCCGCGTGATGCACTCGCGGGCCGTCGAACTGGGCAGCCTCTATCACCTGCCGATTGTGGTGCGGTCCAGCTTCCACCTGGGCCAGGGCACCGTGATCGCCGCGCCGGACGCGCCGTTGCCGCCGCAACTGGCCCTGGAGGGAGACCCGATGGAACGCGACAACAAGATTTGCGGGGTGGCCCACGACAGCAATGTCGCCCGCGTCACCGTGCGCGGGTTGCCCCACGCCCACCTGGAACTGCACCAGGTGTTCACCCCGCTGGCCGACGCCGGGATCAACGTAGACGCCATCGCCTACGCCCTGGACGCCGACGGGCACACGGCCGATTGCAGCTTCACCGTGGCCGAGAGCGACCTGGCCCGCACCGTGCAGGTGGCGGGTACGGTGGCCGTGGAACTGGGCGCCCGCGAGATCCGCACCCGGCGCGATGTCGCCAAGGTCTCGCTGGTGGGCGTCGGCGTGGAGGACACGCCGGGCCTGGCCGCGCGGGCCTTTGCCGTGCTGGCCCAGGCGGGCATCCCCATCGAGATGGTCACTACCTCACAGATTCGCATTACCTGCCTGGTGCCGCAGAGCCGCATGGAAGACGCGGTCCACCTGCTGCACCATGCCTTCCATCTGGGCGCGGGCGACCCGCCGCCGGAACTCGCTGCCCTGGGCAACGGGCAGATCGCCGGCCTTGAAGCACGACCGGAGGTGACACTATGGAACGGATAAAAGTGGGAGTGTTGGGCGCGAGCGGCGCCGTCGGCCAGCGCATCGTGTCGCTGTTGATCGATCATCCCTGGTTCGAGATCGCCGCGCTGGGCGGCTCCGAGCGTGCCGCGGGCCGCCGCTACGGCGAGTTGCTGCGGCCTGCGGCGCTGGGCAGCGCCGCCAGTCGCCCGCTGCCCGCGGCCCTGGCCGAGACCGTGGTGCAGGCCACCCACCCGTCCGGGTTCGCCGGGTGCCGCCTGATTTTCAGCGCCCTGCCGGCCGAGGTGGCGCACACCGTCGAACCGGCGTTCGCCCAGGCCGGGTTCGGCGTCGTCTCCAACGCCAGCAGCTTCCGCATGGCCGAGGACGTGCCGCTGATGATCCCGGAGGCCAACGCCGATCACCTGGCGCTGATCGCCCGCCAGCGCGAGAGCCGCGGCTGGCGCGGCTTCATCGTCACCAACCCCAACTGCTCGACCATTCACCTGACGCTGGCCCTGGCCCCGCTGCATGAAGCCTTTGGCCTGGCCGCCGTGCAGGTGACGACCATGCAGGCCATTTCGGGCGCGGGCCTGCGCGGCGTGGCCGGCCTCGACATCATCGACAATGTGGTGCCCTATATCGGCGGCGAGGAAGACAAGCTGGAACACGAGCCGCAGAAGCTGCTGGGCCGCCTGGCCGATGACGGCATCGCCCCGGCCAGCTTTGTCGTCAGCGCCCAGTGCAACCGCGTCGCCACCACCGACGGCCACCTGGAGTCGGTGGCGCTGCGCTTCAAGCAGCCCGCCGATATCGAAGCGGTGCGCGCGGCCTGGCGCGAGTGGCGGCCCCTGAGCGGGCGCGGCCTGCCCAGCGCCCCCGACCCGCCGATCATCCTGCGCGACGAGCCGGATCGCCCGCAGCCCCGGCTCGACCGCGACGTGGCCGGGGGTATGGCCTCGGTGGTCGGGCGCCTGCGCCCCGACCCCATTCTCGACTACAAGTTCAGCGTGCTGGGCCACAACCTGGTGCGCGGCGCGGCGGGCGGTGTGGTGCTGATCGCCGAACTGCTGCACGCGGAGGAATGGGTTTGATGGAGTTGCCTACTACCGGGCGGGCCGGTGGATCGGTCGCCGCCGGCCCGCCCATTCTCGATGACGACCCCTCGGTGGCGGCGCGCAACGGCGGCCACCCGGCGCTGCTGTCGCACACCGAGCACTGGCAGGACCCGGAGCCGCTGCCGCTCGACTGCGGGCGCACGCTGACCGGCGTGCAGGTGGCCTACGAAACCTGGGGCCGGCTCAACGCCGCCGCCGACAACGCCGTGGTCATCTGCCACGCGCTGACCGGCGACGCTCACGCCGCGGGCGTCTATGCCGGCGACGACCGGCCCGGCTGGTGGGACCCGCTGATCGGGCCGGGCCGGGCCATCGACACCGACCGCTACTTTGTTATTTGCGCCAACGTGCTGGGCG
>JAICKM010001024.1 GCA_025927935.1 Chloroflexia bacterium
CCTCGGGCTCCTGCACACGCTCTCGCCAGCGCCGTTCTACATAGCCAAGGAGCGCGGCTATTTCCGCGACGAGGGGGTGCCGGTGGAGTTCCGCTTCTTCGAGGCGGCCCAGCCTATCGCCGCGGCGGCGGTGGCGGGGGACATCGATGTCGGGGTGACGGCGCTCACCGGCGGGTTCTTCTCGCTGGCCGGCAAGGGCGCGCTGCGGGTGATCGGCGGCGGGCTGCACGAGCGGCGCGGCTATGAGGGTTCGGCGGTGTTGGTCTCGGCCAAGGCCTTTGCCGCGGGGCTGACGGCGCTCGACAAGCTGCCGGGGCACAGCTTCGCCATCACCCAGTATGGCTCGTCGTTCCATTACATGCTGGGGCGGATCGCGGAGGCGGAAAAATTCGACCTCAAGAGCGTGACGCTGCGGCCGTTGCAGACGGTGCCGAACATGCTGGCGGCGGTGCGCAGCGGGCAGGTGGACGCGACCATCGCCATCGCCTCGCAGGCCAAGCCGCTGGCGGCGAGCGGCGAGGTGAAGATCATCGGCTGGGTGGGCGACGTGGCGCCCTACCAGATCACCGCCGTGTTCACCACCGAACGCATGATCGACACCCGCGCGGATGCGCTGCATCGGTTTGCGCGGGCCTATCAGCGGGGTGTGGCGGATTATCGCGAGGCTTTCCTGCGGCGGGACGCGGCGGGCAAGCCGGTGCATGACGCCAAGACCGACGCGGCGATCGCGGATATCGGGAAATACGTGTTCAAGGGCGATCCCGAGGCGGCGCGGAAGATTCTCGATGGAGTCGGATATTACGATCCGGAGGCGGCGCTGGACGTGGCCGACGTGACAGCGCAACTCAAATGGTTCGAGGCTCAGGGCATGGTGAAGGGGGATATCGACCCGGCGAAGATCGTCGATACGCGGTTCATGCCGGTGTTGTCTGGGCGGTGAGCGGCTTCTCTGGCGGCATCACCCCGCCCCCAACCCTTGGTCTGCTCTTCGCAGCCCAAGCCCGCAAGGGGAGGGGGCTTTCTTCTCCCTCTCCCCTTGCGGGAGAGGGCCGGGGTGAGGGGGGGCCGCCAACATCCGCGCTGCAGCTTGTGTTGCGCTCCATCGGTCACGCCTACCGCGATCTTATCGTCCTCGACGACATCTCGCTCGACATCCCGCCCGGCGAGGTGACGGTCCTCGTGGGACCGTCGGGCTGCGGCAAGTCGACCTTGCTCGGCATCATGGGCGGGCTGCTGGCGCCGACACGGGGCGAGGTGCTGTGCGAGGGCGCCATCGCCGAGGATTGCCTCAACCCGCTGACCTACGTGTTCCAGGATTTCGCCCTGCTCCCGTGGCGGACCGTCGCCGGCAACGTCTCGCTGGTGCTGGAGGGCCGGCTGCCGCGTGAGGCGCGGCGGGCGCGGATCGAGGAGGTGCTGCGCATCGCCGGGCTCGCCGAGTTCGCCCGCGCCTGGCCGCGCCAACTCTCCGGCGGGATGCGCCAGCGGGTCGGGATCGCGCGGGCGCTGGCGGTGCGGCCGGCGTGCTTGCTGATGGACGAGCCGCTCTCGGCGCTCGACGCGCAGACCCGCGCCCTGCTGCTCGACGAGTTCGCCGGGCTGATCGAGCGCGCCGGGACCACCACGGTCTACGTCACGCACAATCTCGCCGAGGCGGTGCGGCTCGGTCACCAGATCGTCGTCCTGTCGCGCCGGCCGGGGCGGGTGCGGCGGATCACGCGCATCGACCGGCCGATCGCCGGGCGGGAGGCGAGCGACCCCGACCTGCTGGCGATCGAGGCGGAGCTGTGGCGCTTGATCCGCGATGACGCGGCGGCGGCGGACCGGGAGGCGGCGGATGCGGCGGCTTGAGGGGCGTGTGCCGTTCCGCGGCGGCGGATTTTCCCCACGCGTGCTGCCGGGGGCCGCGGCGGCGACGCTGATCGCGCTGGTCCTTCTCTGGCAGGCGGGGGCTTCCGC
>JAICKM010001094.1 GCA_025927935.1 Chloroflexia bacterium
CCTTTCCCGCCGTCCAGGCCAAGATTCTGGAGCACCTGGAACAGACCAAACAGCACCGCGAGCGCATGGCCGGGCGGCTCGATGCCTATGGGCAGCACCCGTCCGCCGTCAAAGACGCTCTCAGCGGCGTGCTGGGCAACATGCTGGGCGCCGTGTCTGCGCTGCGCCCCGACACGCTGGCCCGCAACGCCCGCGACGAGTATGTCACCGAGCATCTGGAAATTGCCGCCTACACGCTGCTGATCACGATAGCGCGCGCTCTGGGCGACGCCGCCACGGTGCAGGCCGCCGAGTTGAATCTGCGCGACGAGATCGCCATGCAAGCCTGGCTGCTCCAGCACCTGCCCGAAGCCTGCATTGAAGCCCTGCAAGAGGAGGGCGTGAACCTGCCGCCGGGCGCCTGGCAGGCCACGCAGCCGCCCCCCGCCGATCCCGGCGCCCCCCATGCCGCGCAGTAGTCCACGCCCATCAGTACTAGAGGAGAACGCTACCCATGCAACTCGAAGGTCGAGTCGCCTTAATCACCGGCGCCGGGTCCGGTATCGGCAAGGCCGCGGCCCTGCTGCTCGCCCGCGAGGGCGCGAAAATCGGCGCCCTCAGCCGTGAGGCGGACGAAGTCGAAAAGGTCGTCCAGGAGATCCAGGCGGCCGGTGGCGAGGCCCTGCCCCTGGTCGCCGACATTTCTCAGCCCGACGACATGCAGCAGGCGGTCAAGCAACTGGCCGGCCGCTGGGGCCGCATCGACATCGTCTTCGCCAACGCCGGCATCAACGGCGTCTGGGCGCCGCTGGAAGAACTCACGCCCGAAGACTGGGACCGCACGCTGGGCATCAATCTCAAGGGCACATTCCTGACCGTCAAGTACGCCGTGCCCTATCTCAAGAAGCAGGGCGGCTCCGTCATCGTCACCGCGTCGGTCAACGGCACGCGCATCTTCAGCAACACCGGCGCGACCGCCTACTCCTGCTCCAAAGCGGGCCAGGTCGCCTTCACCAAGATGACTGCCCTCGAACTGGCCCCGGACAAGGTGCGTGTCAACGTCATCTGCCCCGGCGCCATCACCACCAATATCGACGAGAACACCGAGAAGCGCGACCTGGAAGAAGTCCGCATCCCGGTCGAGTACCCGGAGGGTTCGCAGCCGCTCACCGGCGGCGAGCCGGGCACCGCGGAGCAGGTGGCCCAACTGGTGCTCTTCCTGGCCTCCGACGCATCCAGCCACATCACCGGCACGGAGATCTGGATCGACGGCGCGGAGTCGCTGCTGCGCGGGTAGCGCGCGCCGGGAGAGGGCCGGTTTCAAACCGGCCCCTACAGCAGACAGCATCGCCGCGCCGGGGCCGCAAACATAGGGGCCGGCCTGCGTGCCGGCCCTGCCGCCCCACCGGGATGGATGTGTAGGGCCGAAACGTAGGGACCGGCCTGCGTGCCGGCCCTGCCGCCCCCACTGGGATGCCGGAGACGCGGCAACCACCATGCTACAGCAAAGGGAGACAGCACTATGGCAACGACAGATTCGATACAAGACGGCGGCCAGGGCGGCGCCATGCGCTGGGTGGCCGTGGCCGTCGGCGGCGGCCTCACCATCTACGGCCTGTCGC
>JAICKM010000431.1 GCA_025927935.1 Chloroflexia bacterium
GGCCAGCACGAAGAGCACGCCCGCGGGCGCCTGCGGCGTGCGCCAGCGCAGGTCGCCCGTTCGCACGCGTAAGCGACGGTTCGCTTCATGAGCTAGTTCGCGCTGTCCGGCGGGCCGGTTGGTGAGATGGCGCAAGATGGCAGCTTCCCAGGTGGCCGCGAAGTCGAGATCCGCGCCGGGCGGGCGGTGGTCCAGGGCGCGCGCCGGGCCGGGACGCCCATGCCGCGCCGGGAGCAAGACGCGCTGTCCGGCGGCCCGGCCCGCACCCACCGTGCCGCGGGCGTGGCGCGGTGGGCGGCGCCGCGATGGCGGCAAGATGTTGGGCGGCAAGGCCGCAGCTTGCGCGGCGATCAGCCGCTCGGCCTGAGCAGCCGGGCCGGGTGCAGATTCTTGTGCGGGCGAGTCTTCCGGGGGCGGGCCGGCTGTTTCCTGAGTGCCGCTTTCCGGCTCGCCTGCGGGCGGCTTCGCTTCCGGCGGCAAGGGTGGCGGCGCATCGACGGCGGGGTTCATGGTGGCGCGCGGGGCCAGCACCAGGGCCACGGCAAGCTCCAGGTCGGTGTCTTCGACTATGGCGCGCCCGGCCAGGGCGGCGGCGGCGCGGGCGACGCGGACCGCGAGGTAGTCGGGGCGCAGGCCGGGCACACCGAGCCGCACGGCGACGGCGGCCAGGGCTGCGATCTGTTGCTCGGTCAGCGTGATGTCCAGCAAGTGTGTACGGGCCTGGGCCACCCAGGCGGCCAGATCGCCGGGCGGATCGGCGTAGAGTGCATCTGGCTCCCGGAGCCAGAGTCCGGCCTGGGCCAGGAGCGCCGGGTAGCGGGGTGGTGCGCCCGGCGCGGCGGCGGTGAGCAGCAGCAGGCGGGCGGGCAGGCGTGCGCTCACGCCGTCGCGTTCCAACTGGACGGCGCCCTGGCGCAAGGCGGTGGTCAGCGGGCCGGCGGTTTCGGCGGGCAGCAAGTCGGGATCGGGCAGCCAGAGCACGCTGCCGTCATGGGTGGCAAGCAGCCCCGGTCGGGGCACGCGCCGCCCGGCGCGCAGGCTGGCGGCGAGATCGAGACCGCCCAGGATCTGCGCCGGTCCGGCATCCAGGGGCAACCGCAGCACGCGCGCTTCCGGCCCGCGCAAGGCCACCAGCGTGGCCGCCCAGGGTTCCAGCGCCCAGCCGTCCGCGCTCCAGAAGACCGCCCCGCCCAGCGCCGGGTCGAGGGCCAGCAACGCCAGCGCAGTGGCGGTCGACAGATCGGGCGTCATGCGGGGAAGATACGGTTCACCACCTCGCCCACGCGCTCGCCGCCGTCCAGTGGGTCCAGCGGGCCGCGCCGCAGGCGATGGCGCAGGGCCGGTGCCGCCACCCGGCGCACATCGGCGACCGTGGCTGTGCCTCGCCCCTCCAGCGCGGCCAGGGCGCTGGCCGCTCGCACAATCGTGATCTCCCCGCGATGGCCGTCCACGTCCAGGTCGCGGCAAAGCGCCGCCGTGTTGCGGAGCAGCGGGTCGGGGAAGGCGACGCGGACCAGGGCCTTCTGCGCCGCGCGCATCTGGCGGGCCAGCGTCCGTTGCGCGGGGGCGTAGCGCCGGGCGAAGGCGCCGGGATCGCGCTCGTAGGCTTCGCGGCGGCGCACGATCTCCACCCGCTGATCCAGGTCGGTGATCGTCTCCACGCGCACCAGCAGGCCGAAGCGGTCCAACAACTGTGGGCGCAGTTCGCCCTCCTCCGGGTTGGCCGATCCGGCCAGCACGAAGCGCGCCGGGTGGCGCACACTCAGGCCCTCGCGCTCCACAATATTGACCCCGCTGGCGGCCACGTCCAGCAGCAGATCGACCAGGTGATCTTCCAGCAGATTGACCTCGTCGATGTAGAGGAAGCCGCGATTGGCGCGGGCGAGCAGACCGGGTTCATAGGCCCGCACGCCCTGGCCCAGCGCCTGCTCCAGGTCCAGGCTGCCGGTCAGCCGGTCGGTGGTCACGCCCAGGGGCAGATCGACCACGGGCACCGGGCGCAAGGCGCGCCGGGCGAGTCGCGCCGGGTCGGCCCGGCACTCGTCGCACAGCGGCCCGGCGGGGTCGCAGCCGTAGCGGCACCCGGCCACTGCCGGAACCGGCGGTAACAGCCCGGCCAGGGCGCGCACAATGGTCGATTTGCCGGTGCCGCGCTGGCCCAGGATCAAAACACCGCCGATGCGCGGGTTGATCGCCGCGATCAACAGGGCTGTCTTCAACTCATCCTGGCCGACGATGGCTGTGAACGGGTAGGGCGGGGGCGCCGCGCCCATCGATTGCGGCTCGGCAGGGAGCGCTTCGGTATCTGCGAAGGGGTGGGGGATGCTGGTGTCCATAGCCTCATTGTACCGGTAGTGTCGCCCTGGTGCAAGCTAACGATGGGGTACCCTGGCATGGCCCACCCTGGTGATTCTGTCACGCGGCGGACCGGTTGCAAACCCGCCCCTCCAGGGCAGAATTACGCCGGTGGTGGACCGGCGCACAGGACGCTGACTCTTCCGTTGCCTCGCCGGCATTGAGGACAAAACTGCGTGAGCATGACCCCAATCAGCCAGGGGTTTGGCAAAAGGGCGGAACCAGGCCACTATGCGCCCGCTGACAGAGCGGACGTAGAGGTCATCGCGCTGGCGGACCACCCAAGCGGTGATGGGGTTGCGCAATCTTACTGGTGACCGACAATGGGATGTGGCACATACGGCTCTTCCAGGTATGCGACCTCTTCCTGGGTCAGTTTAACCGACAGAGCGCCGGCGGCATCTTCCAGATGGCTGGTCTTCGTGGCTCCGACGATAGGCGCCGTCACCGGCCGCTTTTGTAACAGCCAGGCGATGGCGATATGCACGCGCGGAACCCCATGCTTTTCCGCGAGTTCCGCGACCCGCTGCACGATCTGCTGATCGGTTGCGGCTGTCGCATCGTATTTGCTTTTCGCGACTTGATCGGTTTCGGAACGCAGCGTGCTTTCCGATGACCAATCGCGCGTCAATCGGCCGGATGCGAGTGGGCTATACGGAGTGACCCCGATCCCTTCCGCGCGGCAGAGCGGCAGCATCTCGCGCTCCTCTTCGCGGTAGATCAGGTTCAGGTGATCCTGCATCGAGACGAAGCGGGTCCAGCCATGTTTTTCGGCGACGTACAGGGCCTTCTGGAACTGCCACGCGAACATGGCGGAGGCGCCGATATAGCGCGCCTTGCCGGCCCGCACCACGTCATGCAACGCTTCCATCGTTTCCTCGATCGGGGTTTGGTAATCCCAACGATGGATGATGTAAAGGTCCACATAATCCATCCCCAGCCGTTGCAGGCTGTTGTCGATCTCGCTCAGAATCGCCTTGCGCGATAGCCCGCTGCCGTTCGGCCCGTCGTGCATTTTGCCGTGCACCTTGGTGGCGATGACGACCTCGTCGCGCTTGGCGAAGTCCCGCAACGCGCGGCCCAGGATCTCCTCACTCGTGCCGATAGAATAGACGTTGGCGGTATCGAAGAAGTTGATCCCCAGCTCGATGGCGCGCTTGATAACCGGCCGGCTGTTTTCTTCGTTAAGCACCCATTTGTGAACCCAACGTGTCGCGTCCCCGAACCCCATGCACCCGAGGCAGATGCGCGACACATCCATGCCGGTGTTTCCGAGCTTCGTGTATTCCATGTCATTTTCCTCTCTTTCTATTACCTGCTACCTGCGTGCAAAAGCCGGGTCCCACCAACGCTCTGCATCCAGGTGCCGATGTTGGATGCTATCGAGGCGATCCCAAGCGAGCGGAAAAGTGGAGTGCTGAGCAGGCTCCAGATAGAAGCACTGTGCTCGGGACTGCCGGCTGCGCTTTGCCTTGCCGCGCTAACCGTACTCATCGGGTGACCCCTGAGCTTTTAGTGCGCCTGCAAGAAGTTTCTTACCGCCTGAATGGTCTGCTCGTAGGCATCGCGGTGGATATTGTGCCCGCTGCCCGCGATCTGCACGAGCTGACCCTGCTTAAGTAGGGCCAGTACCTCCACCGCGACATCGGGTGTCACGATGGCGTCCGCCTGCGGATCGCCGGTGATGAGCAAGGTGGGACACTGGATCGCCGGCAGCTCCTTGCGCCAGGCGTAAGTCGGGAACAAGCCGAAGTGCCGGCTAACCGCCGGGTCGAACTGCGCCTTAGATTCAGCCCAGGGCGGCAGATCATCGGGGTGCCAGCGGGGGTTCATGGCCGCGGCGGTGCTGAGGCGTTCCTCCGGCGACATGGCCCGGAAATCAGGGAACGCCGGGCGGCCGGTGGCCGCATCCTGCTCGCGACTGACGTGGCCGGGATCGATCCCGGCGGTCAGGAACGGCGGGTCTTCCAGCACCGCCGCGCGCACCTGCTCTGGATAATTGGCTGCTAATACTGCTGCGGTGGTCGCGCCCATGGAATGACCCCACACGTAAGGCTTGCGCAGATGCAGACCTTCAATCACTCCGGCGGCATCGTCGGCAAGCATGGATAGCGAGAAGCCGCTCGATAGATCAGCGGATTGGCCGTGCCCGCGTGCATCAGTCATGACGATGTCGTAGCTGTCCGCCAGGTCGCGGGCCACCCGCACCCAGACTCGCCCGCTGTCGGTGATGCCATGCAGCAGCAACAGAGCAGGTTTACCGGGGGTGCCGGTGCGATGGTAATGGATTTTGATACCGTTTGTCTCTATGTCGCCTTCAAACCAGTTGCTCATTCTGCCACCTCACGACTCTCTTTCCGTTACTGCCGCCTGGAGTTAAATATGACGATCTATTCACCGCTCGATGATCGGGAGGATCAGACACGACGGGTGCGCGGCGTCATGGAAGATGCGGTTGATCACCGGGCGGTATGCACTTGCGGCTTCGTTCACGATCGGTCCGCCCGTGTTGCTGTTGCGGGCGAACCGGGGGAAATTGCTATCGCCTGTCTGGCCGTGAGCCGGGCAGGTTCTCGGCCTCAGCGAACGTGCCCGGTTTGTCTTGCGACCATGGGGTCCGCGCCAATCCTCCCTTCATGGGCGCAGCAGCGTCTTGATCGCGCGGCGCTCGTCCATGGCGCGGTAGCCCTCCGCCACCTGCGCCAGGGGCAGGTCCAGATCAAAGACCTGGCCGGGGTCGATCTGGCGGTTCCAGATCCGGTCAAGCAAGTCGGGCAGGAACCGGCGCACCGGGGCCGGGCCGCCGAACAAATGGATTTCCGCGAAGAACAGCTCGTCGCTGGGCAACTGCTCGCCATGGACGACGCCGACATAGCCCACATGCCCGCCGGGCCGGGTGGAGCGGATCGCTTGCAGCATCGACTCCTGCGTGCCGACGGCCTCGACGGTCGAGTGCGCACCCAGCCCGCCAGTGAGTTCCTTGATCTTCGCCACCCCCTCGTCACCGCGCTCGGTGACAATATCGGTCGCGCCGAACTCCCGCGCGAGCTTCTGACGGGACTCGTGCCGGCTCATGGCGATGATCCGCTCGGCGCCCAACTGTTTGGCCGCCAGCACCGCCAGCAGCCCGACCGCGCCGTCGCCGACCACCACGACCGTCTTGCCCGGTCCGGCCTCGGCGGCGACGGCGCCGAACCAGCCGGTGCCCAGCACGTCCGAGGCGGCGAGCAGGCTGGGGATCAGGTCCGCGGGCGGGAGGTCCGGGGTGGCGACCAGGGTGCCGTCGGCCAGCGGCACGCGCAGCCACTCTGCCTGGGCGCCCTCGGCGCCGATGGGCTGGGCATGGACGCACCTGGACTGGTAGCCGGCCTGGCAGATGGGGCAGGTGTTGTCTGAAGCCCAGAATGAGCCGACCACGAACTGGCCGGGCAGGATCTGCGTGACCTGGCTGCCGACTTGCTCGACGATGCCCACGTACTCGTGCCCCATTGGCGTCGGCTGAGTGATCGGCGCGACGCCGCGGTAGGGCCACAGGTCAGACCCGCACACGCAGGCCGCCGAGATCCGGAGGATGGCGTCGGTTCGTTCGACGATCTTCGGGTCGGGGCGGGCCTCGAAGCGCACATCGCGGGGGCCGTAGATCATGGTTCCTTGCATGGTCTTTCTCCTTTGTCGTTCATGGTACTCCCCGCCGCGTTGCGGCAAACGTCGCGCCAAGTGAGTGCCATGCGGGGCGCGGCGCTGCATCAAGCAGCGTCTCAACTGCGCACC
>JAICKM010000885.1 GCA_025927935.1 Chloroflexia bacterium
CCACAGCCTGCTCGATCTGCTGCGCGGGTTGCGCGGTTGGCAGGTGGCGCTGACCGTGGGCGACGGCTCGACGGCGGAGCAGTACACCGGGCGCCTGCTGGGCGTCGAGGTGGTGGACGGGCGGCCCGTGAGCCGGGCGCGTGTGGCGCTGCTCGAAGCCGGCAGCCAGAGCGTCGTCAACCTGCCGCTGGGCGGGTTGGTGCGTATCCAGTTGCTCGAAGACCGCGCCGCCCACGATCTGCGCTTTTTCCTCGACACCAGCCGCACCGAGGAGTCGCACCGCACCGTCACCGTGCGCCTGAGCGAGGGCGCCCACCGGCTGGCCGTGTCCTACCTGGTGCCCAGCCCCACCTGGCGCGTGAGCTACCGCCTGATGGCCGAGCGCAAGGATGCCCCGGATGGGCAGGGTAAGGATGGCGGGCAGGCCGAAGGCGAATTGCTGTTGCAGGGCTGGGGCCTGTTCGACAACCGCATGGAAGAAGACTTGCAGGAGGTGTCCGTCACCCTGGTCGCCGGGCAGCCCATCTCGTTTATTTACGACCTGGCGACCTCGCGCATCCCCGAACGCCCGGTGGTGGAAGACGAGGCGCGGGTGGCCGCCGGGCCGGTGGAGTTCGCCGAAATGATGCCCGCGCCGCCCCCGGCGGCGCCTATGGCCGCCGCGCCGCGCATGATGAAGTCGATGGCGATGATGGCGCCCGCCGGCGGCGCGATGGCGTCGGACGAGGCGCCGACCATGGGCATTGATCTGGTGAGCGGCGCCGTGTCGACCGCGGCCACCGGCGCCGACCTGGGCGAGTTGTTCCAGTACGAAGTCACGACGCCGGTAACGGTTAAGCGCGGCGAAAGCGCCCTGGTGCCCATCCTCAATGCGCGGGTGCCTTACCGGCGGCAGTTGCTCTATAACGGGGCCAAAGTGCCCAACCACCCGGTCGCCGCGCTGCGCTTCACCAATACGACCGGCCTGGTGCTGGAGCGCGGCCCCGTCACCGTGGTGGAGGACGGCGCCTACCGGGGCGAGGCAATGGTGCCGTTCACCAAGACCGAAAGCGAGATCTACCTGGCCTTCGCCGTCGAACTGGGCATCAAGGTCAGCGAGTCGCAGGACAGCCGCGTCGAGATGGCCGGGCTGCAAATCGAGGGCAGCTATTTCAAGATCCAGCAGGCGCAAATCATCACGACCACCTACACGTGCGTGAGCAGCCTGACCGAGGAGCGCGTGGTCACCATCGAGCACCCGGTGCGCGCTAACGCCGAGTTGGTGGACACCCGCGCCCCCGACGAGCAGAACCCCGACTACTACCGCTGGCAGGTCACCTGCCCGCCGCGCGGCACGACGACGTTTGCCGTCGCCCAGCGCACACTTAGCTGGCGCTGGGAGCAAATCCTGGATCAGTCGTATGATCAGTTGCAACAATACCTGCGCGACCGCTGGTTGGATGCGGCCACGCTAGCCCGGCTGAAGGCCCTGCTGGACGAGCACCAGGGCATCACCAACAACCAGGCCGAGATCGCCCGGCTGCAACAGGAGCGCGACAGCATCTACCGCCAGCAGGAGCAACTGCGCCAGAACATGGCCGCGCTGGGCCAGGCCGGCGAGGAAGGCACCCTGCGCAAGACGCTGTTCACCCAGCTTGGCGCCGGGATCACTCGCCTCAGCGCCATCGAGGCGCGGATTGCCGAGCTGAACGCCGATTCGCAGGCCCGCCAGGCGCGCATTGACGCCGAGTTGAAGAGCCTGGGTCGCTAAACCCTGCCGGGAAGCGCACCCCCGTCCGGGGGTGCGCGGGAGGCAACGGAACAAGATGCGCTGGCCGGCACACCCCTACGTGCTACTCCTGCTGCTGGCGGCTTTTGTCGCGTCCGCCCTCGCGCTCGTCGTCTGGCGGCGCCGGGACGCGCCGGGCGCGCCCGCCCTGGCCCTGTTGATGCTGGCCGTGGCCGCGTGGGCTTTGGGCTACGTGCTGGAGTTAAGCAGCCCAGATTTAGGGGTCAAGATCTTCTGGGCCAAGGCGCAATACCTGGGTATCCTGACAGCGCCGGTGGCCTGGCTCATGTTCGCGGTCGCCTATACCGGGCACAGCCGCCTGCTCCACCGGCGCAACCTGGCCTTGCTGGGCGTCGTACCCCTGGTTAGCCTGATCCTGGTCTGGACCAATGAGGGTCATCACCTGATCTGGACCACCGTGGCCCAGGTGCCGCTGGGCGAGATCACGGCGCTGGTGCTTGCGCATGGCCCGGCCTTCTATGTCGCCGCGGTCTATAACTATGCGTTGCTGGCCGCGGGCAGCCTGTTGGCGATCCACGCCTTGCTGCGCGCGCCCGAACTCTATCGCGGCCAGTGGGGCGCTGTCCTGCTGGCGATCGCGCTGCCCTGGGTCAGCAACGTCGTCTACCTTCTGGGCTGGGAACCCTTCCCCCACCTCGATCTGACTCCGTGCGCTATCACCGGGAGCGGCGCCGTGCTGGCCTGGGCCATCTTCCACCTGCGCCTGCTCGATGTGATCCCCGTCGCGCGGGGCGCCCTGCTGGAAAGCATGGCCGATGGCGTGCTGGTGCTGGATGCCCAGGACCGCATCGTCGATTTCAATCCGGCGGCCCGGCGCCTCCTGGGATCGCCCACCGCGGTTATCGGCCGCCGCCCCAGGGAGATCCTGCCCGATTGGGGGGATCTGGGGACCCACGCCGATAACGGCCCGCCCGCGCACATGGAGCTGACCCGCGG
>JAICKM010000853.1 GCA_025927935.1 Chloroflexia bacterium
ATCAGGCGAATGGTGATCCCTTCGCTGTCCACCCGGCGGCGGAAGCGCTGCTGGTAGGTGAAGGTGAGCACGCCGCCCACGGCGAGCACGGGCTGGGCGATGCGCATGGCGGCCACGGCAGGCGGGCGAGTCTGCCGCCCGGCGAAGAAGGCGGCCGTCCGGCCAAACAGGGCGCGGCCACAGACCGCCAGCGGGAGCAATAACAGCGCGGTGCCCCAATCGAGCGCGCCGTTGCGCCAGGCGCTCGCCAGGCAAACCAGGATAAAGCCGTTACAGGCAAGAGTGGATAGCACCAGCATCGTGGCGCGGCGCACCGTGCGGGGACGTGTAGTATCGGATAGTTGCGGCATGGCTCCCCTCTCGGCCGGCGCCTCATGACGGCCCGGCCTGCGATCCCGATCGGCCCGATCCATCCTTCGGGCGGCTCTTCTCCTTAGTAGTGTACGCGATCCGGATCGCAATCTATAGAACCAAAGGTCCTGTTTCACAGCGGGACTTTCGGGTCCCACTGGACAGTACAATCGTCTGTCACCGTCCATAAAGCATATTGTGTACCAGGTGGGGGTCAAGCGCCCGGCCTTTCCGAGTGCTGGGTGCTGAGTACGACGAGGGCGGGCTACGAGTACGTAGCCCGCCCGTTGACGGCCCCGACGCCGCCCCCTACACGGCACCGGCTGCGGCCCCGGCGCCCACCCCGGCCAAAGCGGACTGGTGGGCGCGGTCTTGCGCTTCGACCACGGCCAGCACCGCCAGGTTGACCACGTCGCGCACGTCGTCGTCACGCTGCAAGATATGGACGGGCTTGCCCATGCCGACCAGGATGGGGCCGATAACCTCGGCGTTCGCCAGCCCTTGCATCAGCTTGTAGGCGATGTTGCCCGCCTCCAGGTTGGGGAAGATGAGCACGTTGGCGGCGCCTTGCAGGCGGTTCAGCGGGTAGGTGCCGGCGAGGATGGCGGGGTCGAGCGCGGTGTTGGCCTGCATCTCACCGTCGATGAGCAGCGCCGGGTCGCGCTCGCGGACGAGATCCACGGCGGCGCGCAGGCGGTCGGTGCGCGGGCCACGCACGCTGCCGAAGTTGGAGAAGCTGAGCAGGGCCACGCGCGGTTCCACGTCGAACTTGCGCGCCAGGTGCGCCGTGAGCAGGGCGATCTCGGCCAGGGTGGCGGCGTCGGGTTCGATATTGACCGTGGTGTCGGCGAAGAACAGCACGCGCTCGCGCGTCGTGACCAGGTAGACCCCGGCGGCTACGCGGGTACCTGGCGCCGTGCCGATGACCTGTAGCGGCGGGCGCAACACCTCCGGGTAGTGGAAGCTGAGGCCGGAGATCATGCCCTCGGCGTCGCCCTGCTCGACCATGACGGCGGCGAAGTAGTTGGGATTGGCGATGAGCGCGCCGGCTTCGCGGGGCGTGAGGCCCTTGCGGTGGCGCAGCGCGTAGAGGCGCTCGGCATAGCGCGGCGCCCGCGCATCGGTCTGCGGGTCGACCATCTCCACGCCGGGCAGGCCCACCTGCAACTCGGCGGCGCGGCGGCGGATGCGCGCCGGGTCGCCCAGCAGCACGGGGTGGGCCAGGCCCTCGACCGCCAACTGGTGCGCGGCGCGGATGATCTTCTCGTGCTCGCCCTCGGCCAGGACAATGCGCCGTGGATCGAGCCGGGCTTTGTTGTAGACGATGCGCATCAGTTCGCGCGATTTGCCCAGGTAAACCTCCAACCCCTCGCGGTAGCGGTCCACGTCGAGCGGCAGGCGCGCGGCGCCCGATTCGATGGCCGCGCGGGCGACAGCCGGGGCCACCCAGAGCAAGACGCGCTCGTCGAGCGGTTTGGGGATCACGTAGTCGGGGCCGAAGCGGAGCGGCTCCGCGCCATAGGCTTTGGCGACCGCGTCGGGCACGTCCTCGCGGGCCAGATCGGCCAGGGCGCGCGCCGCGGCGATCTTCATCGCGTCGTTGATGCCGGTGGCGCGCACGTCGAGTGCGCCGCGGAACAGGAAGGGGAAGCAGAGCACGTTGTTGACCTGGTTGGGATAGTCGGAGCGCCCGGTCGCCACGATAGCGTCGGGGCGGGCGGCTTTCGCCTCGTCGTAGCCGATCTCCGGGTCTGGGTTGGCAAGCGCGAAGATGATGGGCCGCGGGGCCATGGCGGCGATCATGGCCGGGGTGACGGTGCGCGCCGCCGACACGCCGACAAACACGTCGGCGCCCACCAGCGCCTCGGCCAGCGTGCGGACAGAATCCGTCTCGGCGGCGAACTCGGCCTTGTAGGGGTTCATGTCGCCTTCCCGGCCCGCGTAGATGACGCCCTGGCGGTCGCAGATGACGATATGTTCGCGACGGGCGCCGAGCGCCAGGTAGAAGCGCGCCGTCGCCAGCGCGGCCGCGCCCGCCCCGCTAAAGACGATGCGCGCGGCGGCGATGTCCTTGCCCACCAGGGCCAGCGAGTTCAAGAGCGCCGCGCCGGAGATAATGGCCGTACCGTGCTGGTCGTCATGGAAGACGGGGATCTGCATCTCGCGCTGGAGGCGCTCCTCGATATAGAAGCACTCCGGGGCCTTGATGTCTTCCAGGTTGATGGCGCCGAAAGTGGGTTCCAGCAGGCGGACGGCGTCGCAGAAGCGGTCGGGGTCGGTGGTCGCCAGTTCCAGGTCCATGGCGTCGAGGCCGGCAAAGCGCTTGAAGAGGATGGCTTTGCCCTCCATGACCGGCTTGCCGGCGAGCGGGCCGATGTTGCCCAGGCCCAGCACGGCGGTGCCGTTGGTGATGATGCCCACCAGGTTGCCGCGCGTGGTATAGCGGTAGGCGGCGTCGGGATCGGCTTCGATGGCGAGGCAGGGCGCGGCCACGCCCGGCGAATAGGCCAGGGCGAG
>JAICKM010000093.1 GCA_025927935.1 Chloroflexia bacterium
ACGCTGAGCGTTTCGCCGGCCAGGTAGCCGAAGATGCCGGCGAAGACCGGCTCCAGGGCGTAGATCAGCGTCGCGCGGGTGCTGGTGGTGAACTGCTGCACGCGGTTCATGACCACGAGGGTGAAGGCCGTGCCGATGAGGCCCAGGAAGAGCGCCGCGCCCCAGACGGCCAGCGGCGGCCCTGCGAGCGGCTCACCGGCTAGCGGCGCGACCAGCGCGCTTAGCCCCGCCGTCACCGCGATCTGGACCAGCGCCAGATTGATGGCATCGGCGCGCGGGGCGAACTTCGAGATCGACACAATATGCCCGGCGAAGCAGATCGCGCCGCCCAGGGCCAGGGCCTCGCCCGGCCCGAATGCCAGATCGAGATTGTTGCGCATCGAGAGCAGCGTCAGCCCCAGCGTGGCGAGGACCACGCCGATCACCGCGCGGCGGCCCGGTCGCTGGCCCAGCAGAACCAGCGCCAGCAGGGGCACCATCGGCACATAAAGTCCGGTCAGGAACCCCACCTTGGAGCTGGTGGTCAGTTGCAGGCTCAGGGTTTGCAGCGCATATCCGGCAAACAGGAACACCCCGATGACCGCGCCGCTGCGGATCTCGCGCCGCGTGAGGCGGGCCAGGCGGTGGCGGAACACAACCGCCAGCCCCAGCGTGGCGATGCCGAAGCGTATGGTGAGGAAGGTGAACGGCCCGGTCCGGCTCACGCTGTCTTGCACCAGGATGAAGGTGCTGCCCCAGATCAGCGCGACCAGCATCAGGAGCAGATCGACCCGCAAGACCCGCCACAACGGATGCGCGACGAACCGCAGCCGCCAGCCCCGCACCTGCCCCCGCGCGGCGCCCATTCCTCCAAACATCCTGACTCCTCATCTCCCGGTGTTCCCGCCAATGGACCGCTAATGGACCTTCAGGAGTGTACCACAGCACGCGGCGGGGCGGCAAGGCGGGCGCCACCGGGCGGCGCCCGGTCCCACCAGTGCCCAGCCCCCGCAGGCGGGCTTCGTGTGTGCGTAGCAGCCCGCCCCTTCAGGGACCGGGCAACGGCGCCGGGCGCAAGCTATTGCAGAAAGTACGTCTCTTCCGGGGGGTCGGCGCTGTAGAGCGCGGTCACGCCCGACTCCAGCAGCAGGTCCGTCGCGCCGTCATAGGTGCGCGCGTGCAGTTCGCCGGTGGGGGTCACGTAGGCCAGCAGGCCCGCCCCCAGCCGCCGGCCCGCGTCGGGAAAGACGCGCGCGCTGGGCACGGGGCCGCTGGTGTAGATCGCCGGGGACGCGGGTAAGGGGTCGGGCAGGCCGGCCAGGGGCAGGCTGCGCACCCGGTACGGCGTGCCGATGGTGGCCGGGGCTGCCCAGATCAGGCGCCCGGCGCGCACCGCCAGCAGCGTGGCATAGGAGCGCAGATCGACGGCCGTGTGGACCACGCGCACCGTGCCCGCCGGATCGAGCACGGCGATCACGGTCGGGTGTTCGCGATCCGGGCTGTCGGAGCGGTACCAGCTAAGCACGATCGCCGGGCTGTAGGGGTCGGGGTAGACGGACACGGTCGCGGCGTTGACGCGCTCCAGCGTCAGGCGGGGCGCGGTGAGCGTGGGCCGGGCCGGGTCGAGGAGCCAGGCGTGGGCGTGCGGCGCCTCATTCACCACCAGCAAGATCCTCCCGGCATCCGGCCCCGTCTGGATGAAAGTGGCTCCGGCGCCCAGGTCGGTATCGCGATGCGCGTCGTCGAGCAGCACGTCGGCCAGGGTGTGCGCGGGCGTCTTGCCGTCCGCCGCGACCAGCAGCACCGTTTTATAGCGCTCCGGGATCGCCGAGTCCCGGCGGATGTAGCGGACGATGTTGAGCACGATGTACCGCCCGTCGGGGCTATAGCTGCCGGAGATCTCCAGTGCATTGCCCGGCGGCGCCCCGGCGAGATCGGTCAGCGCCCGCCGGCTGCCGTCGGGATCGGCGACAAAGACGCGGATGCGCGGGTTGGCCGGGTCGTAGAAGTCGGGCTTGGCGACCACGATCCCGCTCGCATCGGGCGCCACGGCGACCGCCGACCAGTGGCTCTGGTCCAGCGCCGACAGGTTGGGGTTCACGATGCGGGTGTCGCCCCCCGGCTCGAAGGCCAGTTGCGGGGTGGTGCTGAGCAGGGACCGCAAGAGCAGCACCAGGTTCCCGGCGTTGGGATAGCCGATGCCCCAGACGCCCGCCGGCCCGCACAGGTGTTGGCTGAAGTCCATCAGCACGGGCGCCAGCGCGACATGCGGCGGGGCGCCCGATCCCCAGATGCCGCGGAACAATGTCCGTTCGCCGGTGGGGTCGCCGGGCGGGCCGGGGAGCGGCGGCAAGGGCGGGCCGAGCACCGGCCCGTCGAACAGCACGGTGCCGTCAGAGCAGATACCGCGTACCCGGCTTTCGGCGTCGCTGCCGGAAATCCGCTCCCAGCCCGCCGCCCCGTAATGATAGAGGCCCGGCGGCGACGCCGTGGGTCGCAGGGCAATCGTGCCGCTGAGCGCGGCGGCATAGACCTGTTGCGCGGCCTCCTCTTGCAAGCGCGGCAGATCACGGTAGCGCGGCGCGATGGCGGCGGCCTGGCGGGCGGCCAGCAGCGCGTCCGCCGCATCGCCTGTCGCCAGCCCGCGCTGGACCGCGGCATAGAGCCGGTCACGCTCCGCGATCTGGCGGGCGGCATCGGCGGCCAGGGCCGGCGCGTTGGCGTAACTGCCCGCCGCGCTGTAGGCGCTGCTCGCCGCTTCCCAATCCTGCGCGGCGGCGGCGCGCACCCCGGCGTGGTACGCATTGAGCCGCGTTTGCTGATCCCACCATTGCCAGCCGCCGAAGCCGAAGATGCCGGCCACCAGCAGCAGGCCGATCAGCCACTCCCAGCGCAACGCCCGCTGCGCCGGTGCGAACAACGCGGCATCCAGTTCCTCGACGGGCGCGAACGGCGGTGGACCAGCCGGTTTGGGCATGGCGACTCCTCGGTTGGCGGATACGAACGCGAGCGCTACTCGTATAATTATAGCACGCGTATCGGCGAGGCGTTCAAATTCCCGGCGCGACAGGCGCCGGGGCAGCTATCCACAGAGGAGGATCACCGGTCATGCCAAGGGTACTGGTGCTGGGTGGGGTGAGTTATAACCTGATGATTTACCTGGATTCGTTCCCCGCTCCGGCGCCGCAGACAGTGGCGAGCCACGGTTTCCACGAGACTGTCGGTGCTACCGGGGCGGGCAAGGCGCTGAATCTGGGACGGCTGGGCCTGGATGTGACCCTGCACGGACTGATCGGCGATGATTTCTACGGCGGCAAGATCCGCGCATTCCTGGCCCAGGAACCGTTGACCTTTGTCTACGATCTCGACCCGGCGGGCACGCAACGGCATGTGAACTTGATGGACGCGCGGGGCCGCCGGATCTCGATCTTCCTGACCTCTGACAGCCCGCAGCCCGAGGTCGATCAGGCTCGCCTCGCGGCGTTGATCGCGCAAAGCAATTACGTGGCGCTGAACATCGTGAACTATTGCCGGTTCTTGATTCCGCTCATCCGGCAAGCCGGCAAAGCGATCTGGTGCGACATTCACGACTACGACGGCCAGAATCCGTATCACCGGGACTTTATCGAGGCCGCGGACTACATTTTCCTGAGTTCCGACGCGCTGGCCGATTACCGGCCGTTCATGCGCCAACTTATGGCCGCGGGTAAAAAGCTGGTGGTCTGCACCCACGGCGCGGACGGATCGACGGCCCTCACACCCGATGGGCGCTGGATCGAGACGCCCGCGCCAGACGACTATCCGCGCCGCGACACCAACGGCGCGGGGGATGCGTTTTTTGCCGGGTTTTTGTATGGCTTCGCGCAGGGCGCGCCCGTCGGGCGTTGCCTGCGCCTGGCAACCATCGCCGGCGGGCTGTGCGTCACATCGCCCGAATTAGCCTGGCCGGACCTCAGCCCCATCGCCCTGGAACAGGAGTACGCGCGGCACTACGGTCCTAGGCGGGCGCCTTCGGCGGGTTGACCTGGGTCGGCAGACGGCCGGAGATCTGCTCCACGCTGCGCACGGGCGCTTCAAACTCCGCGCCGTGCGGTTCGCGGTGGAAGCGATAGTCGTATTTGCGGGCTACCTCGGCCAGGTCGGCGCTGGTCGCGGCCAGATGGGCGATCTGGGCGTCGATCAGCGCGCGCAGAAGGGCCGGGTCGCCCAGGCGGCGCAACACGGCGCGAAAATGGGGCAGGCAGAGGCCCATCGGATGCCGCCGGTACGCCTCCAGGAACGCGGGATTCGCCAGGGCGACGATGCACGCGCTCACGGCCTGCGCTTCCACTTCCACCGTCTGCCGGCAGCCGGGGCAGGGGGCCGACGGCTCCAGCGCCGCGGCCAGGGCGCGCCCGGCTTCGCTGCCCTGGCCGCGCAACCCCGCCAGCATACCGCGCAAACCGCCGCCCGCCGGTCCCAGGTCCCCGCCACGGGCCACCAGGGTCTCGCGCGCCTCCTCGCAATAGTCGCGGTACAGGATCGCCGTGCCCAGCGTGTTCTGCAAGCCGAGCCATTGCCGGCCGTGGGCGGCGCAATAGCCCAGCGAGGCGCGCAAGCGGCGGCGCGCGTCGGGGTCGGTCACGGCTTCGTAGGCAATCGCTTCGAGGAAGCGCGCGACTAGCTGCTCGGTCAGGGCGCAGATGGGGCAGCCCGGTTGGTCCAGGGCACGCAGCAGCTCATCCCCTGTCCAATCGCGCGGTCCGCCGGCCGGGGCCGTTCCTTTCTCCATGCCCGCATTATAGAGGGCGCCCGGCGGCGCTGTCAAAGGCCCCGCCCGTGGCGGGTAAACCGGCGGCTTTACAGGCATGGTATAATGAATATAGAAGCTACATAGGGTGGAGCATAGGCTCACGCCCGCAGGATCGCCGGCACGTCGAGGTCCCGGCTGGGGAGCAGGGGATGCGTAGCGCCGGGAACCGGCACGAAGGAGGATAGCGATGATTCAGGAAGTCGGCGAGGCGGAGAACTGGGCCTGGCAGTGTGTCGGCCACAACGAGAACGCGGCGTTCCTGGGACCGTGGGACGCCGATGCCTATATTGTCGAGCGGCCCGCTGGCTGGTACATCTGCGCCGACGGCCGCAAGATCGGCGCGGAGTACATCTATCGCTTGCCGGGCCGCGGCGTGCCGAGTGGCCCCTATACGCGCGAACGGGCGGAAAGCCTGGCCCGCCAGATGATCGGCCTCGGCGCCGATGCTACGCCGCCCGCCCCGGATCACCTGGTGCTCTATCAGGCCGGCGGTATTGGCGGGCGGGACGGCCGCGAGGCCAAGGATGTGACCGGGCGCCGCTGGGTCTTCACCTCCGGCGGCAGCACCCCGCGCTCATGCAGCATTTGTGATGCGCCGATCACCACCGGGTGGAGCCAGGGCCGCTGGGTCGACGCCCGGCACTATGTCTGCCTGGAGCATGTGGAGATGCGCGATGAAGCGCGCCCGGCTGAGGCTCGCTAGCGCCGCATAGTATATCGCCCGCGCCGGGGCCGGAGACCGGAGCGTCCCACCGGCGCACTTCCATCGCCAGACCGGGGGTTAATCGGTCGCGCGCCTGATGCCGTCGCCGCCGCGCAGGGGTACACTGAGGGTGCGCCCTTGTAGTACGCGCGACTTCAGAAGGGACAGCCATGTCGATCGAGGACAACAAGCGGGTGGTGGCGAACTTCGTGGAGGTGTGCCAGAACCAGCACGATCTCGCGGCAGCGGACGATATCTTCCACCCGGATTTTATGAACCACTACGCCCCTGAGGGGCGCCCGATGGCGCCAACGCTCCGGCCGGCCGGGGGCTTCCAGGCATTCTACGGGATGCTGCTGCGAGCGTTCCCGGATGCCACGATGGAGATCAACGAGCAACTCGCGGAACGGGACTTGGTAGCCACCCGCAAGACTCTGCGCGGAACCCACCGTGGGGAGCTATGGGGCCTGCCGCCCACCGGCAACCGGGTGGAATGGGAGTTCATCGACATCTTCCGCGTCCGAGACGGCAAGCTTGTGGAGCACTGGACCCACATGGACTTTGAGGCCCTACGTATGCAGATGCGCCCGCGCGAATAGGAGCGCCGCCGCTGCTGCCTCTATAGTAGAGCGATGGGAGGGCTGCGGAGACCGTTTTTGCGGTCCCCTAACAACTCCTACGCACCACCGTGTATATCCCGCTCTTAACCACGTCGTGTTCATAGGCCGCGATCGGCCGGTGGCACCGGTTCGACGCGGAGAGGATGACACCCATGAGTGCTGCTGCCCCCCAGGCTCCGGCCACGGAGCCGTATACCGTCACCATCCCCCCCGACCAGGCCGCCCAGTTGGAAACGGCCCTCACCCTGTGCAAGGCCCTGGCCGCGCCGGGCCGCCTGGCGATCCTCGGCGTGCTAGCCGCGCCGCCGTTCCCCACCCTGAGCATGGCGGAGCTAGCCAAGCGCTGCGCCCTGCCCGCGGCGGCGCTGGAGCGCGACCTGCGCCAGTTGGCCGAAGCCGGGCTGATCAAGATCCTGGAATGGGAAGCGGCGCAGCCGGGCCACGAGCCGCGCCCCGCCCGCGTCGCCTTCGACCGCGCCTACATGCAGGCCATGGCCCAGGTGATCGCCACCCTGCACAAGGTCCACCTCCAGATCGCGCCGCCTGCCGAGCGCCCGATCCACGACGACCGGACGCGGACGATCACGCGCTTCATGCCGAACGGCCGGCTCATCTCCTGGCCCGCGCAGTTCAAGCAGCAGATGTATGTGCTGGAAGAGGTGGCCCAGGCTTTCGCGCCCGACCGTCGCTACAGCGAGCGCGAAGTGGACGCCATCCTGAAGGATATCTATGCTTACGACCACTGCACCTTGCGCCGAGCTTTGATCGATCAAAAGTTCTTGCAGCGGGAGCAGGGGATCTACAGCAAGATCTGAGGCGTAGCCGTGCCCTTACGAGGCCATTGAACTCATTGCCTCGGCCGCCGCGCCGAACGCCAGCCCATCGTGCTGCGGCAGCGCCACGGCGACGATTTCGCCGTCGTGCCAGGCCGGTTCGCTGATCAGCAATTCCAGCAGCGCCTGATAGCGGGTGTTTTGCTCCGCGCTCTGGGCGTTGGCGACATAAGCCGCTTTGCTCTCGAAGATGACCGCGATATAGTAGTCGTTGCAGTCGGCGTCCATGCGATAGACGTAGGACGCGATGGCGCCGGGCGTGCGCGCCTCTTCAAACCGGCGAATTTCTTCCTTGAGTCGTGCTTCCATGCCTGGCCGGGCACGCACATGGGCGATAGTTCCGTACATTGCTGCCTCCTTGTCGCTGCAAAATGAGGGAGGACCGGACACGTCCAGCAGCAGGATCTCCCGCAACGGTTGCCCCAGGGCCGCTTCGTGAGCGAGCGCGCTCACCGGGGCGATAGATAATGGCGAAGTGCGCCGGGTTTATTATACCCCGTTTGCACGAAAAAGGCGATTCCCGCCAACCGCTAAGAACAACAACCAGGCGTCATTCCGTACCCGCTTTCCGCCGGGCCACACTCGCCGGTGAGGAGGGGACGCTGCATAGCCCGATAGCTACTTCCAGGCGCGAAGTGGTCCACGAACCTGGACCGAATCCCTCCTGGCCGCAGCCGGCCCGTGCACGCTCGCGCCGCATCGGTCCGCCCTGCGGCCAGGGGTTAGCGGCACGGTCAATGCTAGATTCGTCATTCAGGCCGCTCGTGAGAGCGGCGCCGGCCCGCATCCGCGACTCCGAGAGGCAATTTGACGGTGTCCACTTCCGACGAGGAGACGAGCATGACTACCAATACCACCTGGCTGACCGAGCGCCCGGCCTGGCAGGCCCTCACCGCGCACCACGCGACGATCAAGGACGTGCATCTGCGGACGCTCTTCGCCGGCGATCCCCAGCGCGGCGAACGCCTGACCACCGAAGCCGTGGGCCTCTACTTCGACTACTCCAAGCACCGTGTGACCGACGAGACAATCCGCCTGCTGCTGGGGCTGGCCGAGGAGTGCCGGCTCCAGGATCGCATCGCAGCCATGTTCGGCGGCGAGAAGATTAACAACACCGAAGATCGCGCGGTGTTGCACGTCGCCTTGCGCGCGCCCCGCGATGCGTCGATTATGGTGGATGGCACCAACGTGGTGCCCGAAGTCCACGCCGTGCTCGACCAGATGAGCCACTTCGCCGACCGCGTGCGCAGCGGCGCCTGGCTGGGCCATACCGGGCGGCGCATCCGCAACGTGATCAACATCGGCATCGGCGGCTCGGATCTCGGCCCGGTCATGGCCTACGAAGCTCTGCGCTCGTACAGTGCCCGCGACATGACCTTCCGCTTCGTCTCGAACGTGGACGGCACCGATTTTGTCGAGGCCACCCGCGACCTCGACCCGGCGGAAACGCTGTTCATCGTCTCCTCCAAAACCTTCACCACGCTGGAAACGATGGCGAACGCGCGGGCGGCGCGGGCCTGGGCCATGCGGGGCCTCGCCGATGAGCAGGCCGTCGCCAAGCACTTTGTCGCGGTGTCGACCAACGCCAAGGAAGTCGCCAAGTTCGGCATCGACACGGCGAACATGTTCCCGTTCTGGGACTGGGTCGGGGGGCGCTACTCGATGGATTCGGCCATCGGCCTCTCGACCATGCTCGCCGTGGGGCCGGAGAACTTCCGGGCGCTGCTGGCCGGCTTCCACGCCATGGACGAGCATTTTCGCACGGCGCCGCTGGAGCGCAATCTACCGGTGCTGATGGGCCTGCTCACCGTCTGGTACAACAACTTCTTCGGCGCGCAGACGGTGGCGGTGCTGCCCTACGACCAGTATCTCAAGCGTTTCCCGGCCTATTTGCAGCAGTTGACGATGGAGAGCAACGGCAAGTCGGTCACGCGCGAGGGCCGCCAGGTTACGTATGAGACGGGGCCGATCTTCTGGGGCGAGCCGGGCACCAACGGCCAGCACTCGTTCTACCAGTTGATCCACCAGGGCACCAAGCTGATCCCCTGCGACTTCATCGGCTTTTGCCGGACCTTGAACCCGCTCGACGACCAGCACGATATGCTCATGGCGAACATGCTGGCCCAGACCGAAGCCCTGGCCTTCGGCAAAACCGCCGCGGAGGTGCGCGCCGAGGGCACCGCGGAGGCGCTTGTCGCGGCGCGCACCTTCGAGGGCAACCATCCGACGACGACGATCCTGGCCGAGCGCCTGACGCCCGAGATTCTCGGCTCCCTGATCGCGCTGTACGAACACAGCGTCTTCACTCAGGGCGTCATCTGGGACATCGACTCGTTCGACCAGTGGGGCGTCGAACTGGGCAAGGTGCTGGCGACCCGCATCATCCCCGAACTATCCAGCGCGAGCGAACCCGATCTGAAGCACGACAGTTCGACGAACACCCTGATCCGGCGCTATCGCCGTCTGCGCGCCGCGCACGGCTAACGCGGCGCCAGGGAATCCGCGCGGAGCCGCTACAGGCGTAGCGGCCAATAGCGGCTCCGCGCCACCGCCTCCGTTAGCCTCACGGTGGGGCGGCCCCAGCGCGAATTGCGCTCAGGAACCACAGAATGAAACTAGCTACATCTCCTTCGACCCCGGCGTCCATGCCCCCCGCGCTCCAATTCCAGCGCACACTCCTGGCGCTCTGCATCATCCTGGCCCCGGTGAGCCTCACCGTTTACGTCCTGGCCTGGCCGGAAAATCCCGCGCCGGTCGTCTTTAACAGCACCCAGGCCGCGCCCATCGTGACCAGCACCATGGCGGGGCCGGCCGGCAACCTGCTGCACTTCATCGGCGGCGTCGCGGCGTCCTTCTTCCTGCCCCTGGGCTACCTGGGCATGTCGCTGCTCGGCATGCGCCGCGCGCCCTGGCGCGCCACGATCGCGGCGGGGCTTTCCCTCGTCGGCTGGATCCCGTGGTCGGGGCTGATTGGCATCGACGCCCTGGCCTACGACATTGCCCTGACGGGCAGCACCCCACAGTTCGCGGCGCTCTGGACGCGCTTCAACGGCGACCCCGTCATGCTCAGTTACCTGCTCATCTACGTCATCGGCCACCTGCTCAGCGCCGTGCTGATCGGCTTCATGCTGGGGCGGCTGCGGCTCGTCCCTGCCTGGGCGGCCTGGGCCTTCGCCCTCACCAGCCCGCTGACGATGCTCTATTTCGCAATACACATCATCGACGTGCGCTACGTGCTCAGAACCCTGATCTGCCTCCTCTGGATCGCCGGCGCCATCCCCGCCGCCGTCGCCATGCTCAAAAACAAGGACCTGGCCCAGCCCGAGCCGCCACGGGCTGGAGGGCACACATGAGCGCAGTGGTACGTTTGTCGATTGGCGGGCGCCGGTCAGGGATCACACCGGCGGGGATGGTGCGATCCTTGACCGGGAGCCACAGGCCGGAGATGCAACTCCACACCACGATTCGCTCTACGGCTGCGCCCCCGCCGGCTTAGGGCGACGGCGCACTCCGCCAGGACAGCAAGCCCACGCCGGCGATCAGCAGCCCCGCCCCGCCGATCTGCAGCAGACTCGTACTTTCCCCTAACACGAGCCAGGCCAGCCCCGCGGCCACCGCCGATTCCAGCAGGATCACCACACTAGCCAGGGTCGCGCTGGCGGATTGCAAGCCGGCCTGTAAGAGAAAGTAAGCCAGGCCGGTGGGCACGATGCCCATATACGCCGCCAGGCCCCACACGGCTGGCACGAGATCGAGCTTCAGCGTACCGCTGCCCAGAGTCAGGGGCAGCAAGAGCACAAAGGCCACGGCGAACGCCCAGGCCAGCAGGCGGCTACGGGGCCGGTCGCCGGTCGGAGCGGCGAGTTTGGCGAGCAAGAGAAACGCGGAGTACGCCACGCCCGACCCGAGCGCGAACGCCAGGCCCCACAGATAGCCCGGCGCGCGGTCCGCGCCGGGCGTGGTCCCACCCCCCAGCACCAGCACGCCGGTTCCTAGGATAGCCAGCCCTACCGCGGCCTGGCCCCGGCGGTCGAGACGTTCCCCGAAGAGCCGGATCGAGGCCAGGGCCACGAAGAGGGGAGCGGTACAGAGCGAAAGCACGACTACCAATGTGACTCCGGCCAGGGGTAGGGCCAGGAAAAACAGGCTCTGGCTGACGGCCAGGGCCAGGCCCAGCACCCCCACCAGGCGACCATCCGCCGTGCGGGTCCGCCTGCCCGCACGCGGCGTCGCCCAGGCGAGGGTAAACAGGAAGGGGACCGCAAACCCGACCCGTAACAACGTAATCAGCAGCGGCGACGTGGGCTGCATGCGGTTCCACAGGGCAGCAGCAATGCCCACCGTGCCGAGTAACACCGCCGCCAGAACCAGGGCGAACAGGCTGCCTGCCGCCGGGGTAAGAGCTATTTTGCGCATCGTGATACCTCCAACGCACCTAGCAAATCGCGAAAGCAGATGAACGCGACGCGTGCGCTGTGGAGGGGGTATCAGCCGTAAACGGGCAGGAAATGACAACCGCCGGGCGGCGGCAGCCTGAGGCAAACCTGGGACACCGGCTCCGTTATGAACGCACGCGGTCCTGGGAGCGCGGAGGCGACAGCGGCCGGCAAATATGGGGGATGGTCAGCAGATCGATCATCAGTTCCTCATGGTGCTCGCCGGATCACCGGTCAAAGCTGCTGTAGTATAAAATGGGCGCCGCGGAATGTCAACGGTCAGGCGGAGAGCCGGCGCAGGGGAACACACAGGACCGGCGCGGAGTGCAAAGCTCCGCGCCGGTCCTGGTGCCCGTCTTCAGTCGCCACGACCGGTTGGCGCGCAGGGGTGCTGTAGATGCCGGGCGCGGGCGGCGCCCGCTAGGGGGATGATCAGGACCACAGGCGGTCCCAGCTCCGCTCGCCGTCCCACTCCGGCGTCGGCGCGAAGAAGCCGCGATCTTCCGGCACCAGGTGCTCCTTGACGGCGTCTTCGTTCAGCGAAAAACCCAGGCCCGATCCTTCCGGCACACGGATATAGCCCTGCTGGATGATCGGCTTGGGCACGCCGTCGATCAAGTCGTCCCAGAACGGCAGCTCGGTAAAGTGATGCTCCAGGGCGATAAAGTTCTCGGTGGCCGCGGCGCACTGCACGCTCGCCATCGTGCTGATCGGCGTGCCGGCCATATGCATTGCCATGCTGATGCCATACTGTTGCGCCAGATCGCCGATCTTCTTGGTTTCCAGAATGCCGCCGCTGGTCGCCAGGTCGGGATGAATAATATTGACGGCGCGGGCTTGCAGCAAGGGCAGGAAGCCTTCTTTCAGGTAGATATCCTCCCCGGTAGCGACAGGTGTGTTCAACGCACGCTCGATCTGGACCCATTTATCCGTGAACTGCCAGGGCACGAGATCCTCCAACCACGCCAGGTTATACGGCTCCAGAGCGTGGCCGAGCCGGATGCAATCGTCGATGCCGATATGGCCGAAATGGTCGGCGGCGATGGGCACCTCGTCGCCCACGATCTCGCGCACCTGCTCGACATACTCGCAGATCAAGCGGATGCCTTTGGGGGTGAGGCGCACGTGGGTAAACGGATGCATGATCTGCTGGATGGTGTCCAGTTGCTCGACCGCCTCCACCCGGTCGCCCGGCAGCATGCCCTGCGGCCAGGACAGCGCGCCTTTCACCCCGATCAGGGGCTGCACGCCCAGGTCCATCTTGAGCATGGTATACCCCCGCGCGAGGCGGCCCGCCAGTTTGCGGCCCATGGCCTGGCCCGTCGGCTCATTGGGCGTGTCGCAGTACATACGGATGCGGTTGCGGAACTTGCCGCCGGCGAGCATATAGGCCGGAGCGCCATACGCCTTGCCCGCCAGATCCATCAAGGCCATCTCCACGGCACAGACGCCGCCGCCTTGCCGCCCGTGGTAGCCGAACTGCTTGATCTTGCGGAAGATCTTGTCCACATTGCACGGGTTCTCGCCGATAATGCGGTTCTTCAGCATGAGAGCGAAGGTCTTGCTGGCGAAATCGCGGACCTCGCCATAGCCGCTCAGCCCCTGGTTCGTGTCGATACGGATGAGGGTGAAGCGCCAGCGGTCCCAACCCACCGTGGCCGTGCGCATATCGGTGATCTGTAAGTCGCTCGGACGCGAAGCGGTGCGTATGTGGTCTTCGGGGCGAGGCATGTCCTCTCGAGTCATCATCGTTCCCTGGTTTCGCTATTTGTTATTGGCCTGCTTCCACTGAGCAAAATCCGCCTGGATGTCCTCGCGCCAGTTGGGCACATCGATCTCCCCGCTGGTATAGGTGCCCTCGGCGAGACGCAACTTGCCGAACTCGTCGCGCACGCGCACCTCCTCGCTGCGCTCGACGACGGCCTGGGCCAGATGTGGGGGAATGAAGATGACGCCCGTCGGCGTGCCGAGCACCACATCGCCCGGTAGCACCGTGGCGCCGCCGATGCGGATGGGGATATTGATGCCGCCAAGAGTGACGTCGGCGATGGCGGTAGGATCGACGCCACGGATGTAGAAGTTCACACCGTCCAGCCGGACCAACCCCTGATAGTCGCGGATGCCGCCGTCGATCACCGCGCCGGCATGGGTTCGGCGGCGCACGGCGGTTCCCAGGTTGTCGCCGACCACCGTCCCATCCTTGACCTTGCCGAAGATGTCCACCACCATCACGTCATTCAATTGCAAGCTGTCGATAATCCAGGAGTTTTGGCCGCCGACGGCGCCTCGCCCTTCGCCCAGGCCGGTCTGCTGCACCGCGTCGTGGTAGTCGGGCCGATGGGGCAGAAATTGCGCCGTGACCGCCCGGCCCACGGTGATGGTGCCGGGATGCGTTTCGCGCCAGTTGCCCTCGAACTGGCGGTCATAACCGTTGTTGCGCAGTACCGACCAGGCTTCTTCGGTCGTGACCAGCTTCATGCGTTCGAGCAGGTCGTCAGGCACGCGCGGGCGCCCATCGGGAAAGCGCGCAAAGGGATTGAGCCGGGTCAGTTCGATCAGATCTTCGCGAGAAGGTTGAACGCGCATGGGGTGTGCTCCCTGTATGCATGAGTGCGGGCGTCAGCGGTCCTGCGGCGCGTCGTGTTTCCAGCCAAGCAGCCGTTCCGCTTTCGCGCAGTTATAGAAGCCGCGGTTACCGCTGAGATCCCCGCGCA
>JAICKM010000870.1 GCA_025927935.1 Chloroflexia bacterium
AGTACGGTGGCCCCATGCAGCGCGTTTGAGGTCTGCGGGTCGCCGTCGGGACTGGGTACCCGCTCCCAGGCTCCGCCGCTCCATCGTAGCGCGAGAGTCGAGGATTGGTTCCGCGACGCATCGTTGCTGTAACTCCCCAACGCCCATAGCTGCCCGCCCGCCCCGGCCACCACACTCGATAGGGCATTTGCCGCATATCCGGGGTTCGGACTCGGCACCTGCGCCCAGCGCACGCCGTCCCAGTGCACGATATAGCTCGCCGATCCATCTACGGGATACTGGCGGCCGAGCGTCGTAAGCTGAATCTGGGTTCGCGTCCAGCCGACCGCCCAGACATCGTTCGCTGTCACAGCGACCACGTCACGGATTTGCCCTTCAACAAGAGAAGAATTAACTGGTGCGACCTCACTCCACTGGTTCCCATCCCAATGCAGAATCAGCGGGTGATCAAGGCTGTCATTCGTTGCCGTGTAATCGCCCACCGCCCATGCATCCGTCGGGGAAATCGCGGTGAGGCCGAGCAGCATGCTGCCCCGCTGCCCTGTCTGGGGTATGGTACTGCGCTGCCACTTGCGACCGTTCCAATGCACCACCGTACTATGGCCCCATCCGTTCGAACTGCTATACCCGGCCGCCCATACATCATCCGCGCGGGTGCCGGCCACGGCCATCAGCCGGGCATCGGACGGGGCACCCGAGGCGACGGTTTGCCAGCGGATGCCATCCCAATGCTGGATCAAGGGCGCGTTTTGGTCGACGCCAACCGTCCAAACATCCGTACCCGACAGCGTCGCTATGGCGTTCAAGCCACCGTCAAAAACCCGTGCCGTCGAGGTCGTGTGCCAGGTGCCGCACAGCGGAGTCGTGACGGGGAGGGTCTGGACGATGACGGGCGCTGGCCCCAGGCCCAGATCCAGCCCGCTCACACGGCACAGCCCCGCCAGCAAGATCACGAGCAGTCCACTGCCCAGGAAGATGGCCCAGGGCCTGCGCCGAGTGGAAGCGCGGGGATTCTCTGATCCGCTCGGGTCCGTCCGACCCCTTAATACCACCAATTCCCCCGCAGCACCCGGCGAACAATTGCAGAGGTAAGCCCGACGATAACGCCCGCCGCGATCCAGTTCGGATCACCATGCCCGAGGATGAAACCAAACGTAACAGTTGAACTGAGTACCAGAGCGGCGATCATGATGACGATCTGGCGTGCTGAGTCCGGGGGATGCGATGCACTCATTGGGCGACTCTCCAAACGACTATGACAGGGATCTGTGTCTCCGGCCCCCTCTACATCATAACATATTTGGAGGCGAGAAAGGGCCGGGGGCGGGCGTTATTTGCACTAGCTCCAGGCTGGAAACCCCACGGGGCTGTGGGCGTTCGGTAGCGAGCTCTGCCAGGCTCCCGGCTTCGAGGATGGGGCGATTGAGGTAAGAGGTTATGCGGGCGCGAGCGCTACGCCCGCCCGGTAGACGCCAAGAGGCCCGGAGCCGGTGCTCCGGGCCTCAAGGTACGGTGAGAGGCGGTTACGCCTCTGGAGCGATGGGGGTAGGCTTGTGCTGGCTCTGGAACACCTTGCCGGGGTGCCACGGGGTGCCGAGCGCCGGCAGGACGAAGCGATCCAGGCCCCACCAACCCGCGTTCTTCCAGGCCATGACCAGCACCATGCCGATCAGGAAGTAGAGCGGGTTGACGCCCGCGCTGCCGGCCAGCATAAAGTTGAAGTTCATGAAGGCCGCGATGAGGGCCGCCGCGCCGGTGAACAGGCCCAGGATCAAGCAGATACCGGCCAGGAACTCGCCATAGGCGACCAGCGGGGCGAACCAGGTCTGGGCGTTGGCGCCGGCCAGGTTGTTCAGGAAGCCGGCGTACCAGTCAAAGGCGACGTTCGAGTGCGGCTGACCATACGAGGCAATGGAGCCTTTCCAGAAGCCGGCCAGCGACGTGCCGTCCATCCACTTCGGGTTCTGGAGCTTCTCCCAGCCCGCCTCGGCCCACTGCCAGCCGAGATACACGCGCAGGATCAGCCAGAGAAAGGTGATCGGGCCGGTGCTGTTAAAGAGCTTGACTTCCAGCGGGTGGTCTTGCATGACTCCCTGCGCTTCGATTTGATTAGGGCGTGCCATTGTGGGTTCCTCCTCCAAATGTACGATCAATAAAAACGGTTTAGCAGATCCGGTGGGCGATGGCCGCACCGCCCGGTGCCCATAAGAGCGGTTACGGAGTCGGCGTTCCCGGCTCGTCCGGCGCCACGGGGGCCGGGCAATCAGGGCAAGTGGTGCGCTGGTCGTGGGGCAGCACCGTGAAGATATTGCCACACACGACGCAGTGGCGACGAACGGGCATCAGGGTCAGGTCGAGACCTGTCCTGGTATCGTGTGCCTCCTCAATGGCGCATTCGACCACGTCCGCGGCGCCGGGCGTCGCCCAGTTCAGGTCCAAGTGGACATCCACGCTGCGGTGTTGCTCGTCGGTCAGGGCCGCCGCCGTCGCATCGAGCTGGCGCAGTAGCCGGTTAATCTGGGTCAAGGTATCCATGATCTCGCTCCTTTGTTGGGAAGCCCGGAAGCTTCGTTCGTTCAGCCGTACAAGTGTATTATCGGCGGGCGGGGTAAAGAGGCCGGTTTCAAAAGGTGAACAACCGGTGGATATTGGCGACAGGACACTGGCAATATGCGGGGAACCGTGAACAGGGGGGGCCGCCCGGCGGTGCCCGGTGGCACAACCCGCCGGCTACAGCCGCCAAGGCCGCCTGCGCGGCCTGTTGCCCACGGTTTCCCTGCATCCGGCCCA
>JAICKM010000272.1 GCA_025927935.1 Chloroflexia bacterium
CACATACACCACGTATTCGTCCAGCAGGCGCGTTACCTGGGCGTCGGATCCATACCCGGTCAGCAGGTTATGGATCGTGTAGAGGGCCACCGCCGATCCGGTGACTTCCCCGGCGTGGGTGTTGGCGTCGATCCAGTAACCGGGCTTCTCCAGCGCCGGCCCGGTGGCCTGGTTCGTGACCAACGCGATCAGGATGTCGCGGCCCTCGTAGCTCTTGCCGATGGTTTCAGTCGCAATCAGCGTGGGATAGGCTTCGACCATGGTCTGCAAGAAGCCGACCAGTTCGTCATACTTGTAATAGTGGCTGAAGTCGAATTCGGGTACCGGCATGGCGTGTAATGGGTCCTTTCACCGGGCAAGCCCCCGCGGGGAGCGGCAGGGTGGCAAATCCGGCGGCTAGCAACCGCCGGGTTGTGGAATTGGCCCCAGTATAGCAGAGCCGGCTACAGCGATCAAATCCTCGCACACAATAGCTGCCGCCATAAGGCCCACACAATCAATCTCCACCGGATCGCGCTCCGTATACTTTGTAGAATATTGCACAAACTTTGCCCACATAGAGACCCATCGGGTCGGAGCATTGTGAGGGACAACGATGCAGACACTTCACGAAAGTCATCCTAATTTTGTGGCCCAGGCACGCTGGACGCTGGCCGGTGTGGCCGCCGCCTTGCTGCTGGCCCCGGCGACAGCCGCCGCGCATGAAAAGTGGTTCACCGACCCAACCGCCTACCCCGTCCGGCTGGATCTGCTGATCAGTTGGCCGGTAGCCCTGGCCCTCGCCAGCGCCGCGGTTGCGCTCGGCGCGTTGTGGCTCTTGCGCCGCGTGGTGGGCGACCCGCTCTGGCCGAACCCGGCCTGGCTCCAGCCGGCGCAGGCGTCCGCCCAGGCAGTCATCGGCATCCAGACGGCCATCAGCCTCATTTTCATGGCTGTGCAAGGCTGGCTCTTCTCGCCCGTGCTGGTGCTGCCGCACAACCTGTTTGGCTTCGGCTTGGGGACGCTGGTGGTGCTGATCAGCCTGTCGTTTGTCACCGGCTGGTTCACGCGGGTCGGGGGCGGATTGTTGATCGCCGTCACGCTGCTCACGTTCGTGCTGTATCCCGTTGCCTACGCCCTGGAGCAACTGCTGTTCCTGGGCATCGGCGTCTATTTTCTGCTGGTGGGGCGGGGCCTGTTCGAGCCGGCGTGGTCCCTGGCGCGCCGGCTGGCGAGTATCTGGCAGCCCTACCAAGCCCTGGCCTTGCCCGCTCTGCGGATCGGCACGGGGCTGTCGATCCTGGTGCTGGCCTTCACCGAGAAGCTGATCAATCCGGGGCTGGCGCTGGCCTTTTTGCAGACCCACCCCACGTTTAACTTTACCCGGTTGCTGGGGTTGACCTGGTTCACCGACGAGCGTTTTATCGTCGCCGCCGGTATTGTCGAGGCCACCATCGGCGTGCTGCTGATCGCGGGCGTCCTGCCCCGCGTGGTGATCCTGCTCATGTGGGTGCCGTTCAACGTCGCGATTCCGCTGCTGCCGCCGGTGGAACTGCTGGGGCATCTGCCGGTCCTGGCCGTGATGTATGTCGTCTTCTTGCAAGGACCGGGACACGTCACTTCGTTGAGTGCGGGCGAGCCGATTCCAGAGGCCGCGGCACGAGAATCGCTACAGCGAAGTATGGCGTAACCGGGCCTACAGATTCGGGATCGCGGGCAATCTATAATGGGGCAATATCCGTACACCATGCAAAGGCCCATGCAAGGCGCTTGTAGTCAGGATGAGCATGCACATACGCGCAACCCAACTTGCCGACGCCGGCAACCGCGGCCAAGCCGTGGTCTGTTGCCGGCGCTGTACTTGCGCGTGTACCGGGCTGGCCGCGCCCTGGGGCGCCCGGCCAGCCGTTTACGATAACTCGGTACCCCCTGACATGTCTGCCTAGCCGCGGGTGGCCCCGGCTGCCGCGGCAGCCGGAATCTCCGGAATCTCCGGAAGCTTGTGTATACGCACGGAAAGGGGTTGCCGAAGCGGCAATCCCTTTTGTTATGCCGGCGCAACGCGCCACCAGTCCAGAAAGAACGCGAGAAATCATGCTAACCTATCGTCCCACCCATGACCAACTAGCGCCGGTGTTACCGCCGCCGGCCCGTGACGGCGCCGAGAGCATCATCGACCGCATCGGCAACACACCGCTGCTGCGCCTGGCCCGCCTGCCCGCCGCCGCGGGCATCGCCCCCGGCGTGGAGATCCTGGCGAAAGCTGAGTGGTTCAACCCCGGCGGCTCGGTCAAAGACCGGGCGGCGTGGAGCATGATCCGCGACGGCGAACGCCGGGGCCTGCTCACCCCGGAGAAGACGATCCTCGACGCCACGTCGGGCAACACCGGCATCGCCTACGCCATGATCGGCGCGGCGCTGGGCTATCGCGTCAAGCTGTGCCTGCCGCGCAATGCGGGCGCTGAACGCAAACGGATCTTGCTGGCCTACGGCGCCGAACTCGTGCTGACCGACCCGCGCCAGGGCACCGACGGCGCCCAGCAGGAGGCGCGTCGCCTGCAAGCCGCCGAACCCGACCGTTACTTCTATCCTGACCAGTACAACAACCCGGCTAACTGGCAGGCCCACTATGAAGGCACCGGGCGCGAAATCTGGGAGCAGACGGGCGGGCGGCTCACCCACTTCGTCGCGGTGCTAGGCACCAGCGGCACCTTCATGGGCACGGCACGGCGGCTGAAGGAGCAGAACCCGCAGATCCGCGTCTACGCCGTCCAGCCCGACAGCCCGCTGCACGGCCTGGAAGGCATGAAGCACATGCCGACCGCGCTGGTGCCGGGCATCTACGACCCGGCGCTGGCCGACGAACATCTCACCGTGGACACCGAGGCGGCCCAGGCCGTGACCCGCGACCTGGCCCGCTACGAGGGGTTGTTTGCCGGGCCGTCCGGCGGCGCGGCCGTGCTGGCCTGCTTACAGGTGGCGCGCACGCTTACCGAGGGCACTATCGTCACGGTGCTGCCCGACGGCGGCAGCCGCTACCTGAGCGATTCGTTCTGGGACGAAGGCACGGCCTGAACCCAAGTGGATCGCCCGCCATATAAGCACAACAACCCGCCGTCCGCATCCACAGAGGATCGCACGGCGGGTTATTTGTGTTGGGCGGATCTAGGCGACGAAGCGCCGGACTGTGTCGAGCAGTTGATCAAAGTCGAACGGCTTCGGCACCACCGCCGAGGCCACGCACTGCAACTCCGCGATCCGGCTATGGATATTGCTCGAAGCCGACATGATCACGACCGGGATGTCCCGCGTTTGCTCATTTTCTTTGATTAATTTACAGGCCGCGACCCCATCCATGACCGGCATCATGATGTCCATCAACACCAGATCGGCGGGTTCGCTCGCCAGTAGATCGACCGCTTCGCGCCCATTGTCCGCTGTCGAGACATCATAGCCTTCGCTGCTCAGCACATCCACGCAGATCTCGCGGATGCTGGGTTCGTCGTCGACAACGACAAGATGCGGCAGCCGCCGCCCGGCGGGCTGCCCAGATGATTTCAATTGCATAACCATAACTTGCTTCCACTAGTGCACACAGGATGGGCGGCGCTCGCCCGGAAGCGTCACAGCGCCGAATTTGTTCTAACATCTGCACAGATCATTGCAAGTGTTGTGCCAGGGGTTACGACAGGGGTAGCGCGGGCCAACCTACCCGCGTCAGCCGCGCTATACGTCAGGACCGGCGGTCTCCGGAGGGGGCAGCACCTCGCAGGCCCCAACCTGCCACTCACCCGGCAGGTAGAGGATACCCCAGCGTTCGGCGAGGTTCGGATTGGGCTGCACCACGAAGTGATAGCGCCGGTGCTGGTGGTCGAAGGTCTCGGTGAGGTCGGAGTTCGTCACGGCCACGGTGAGATCGTAGACGCCGCCAAGCAGCGGTAGATCCGGGATCACATAATCGATATGGCCGTCGCCTTCGATAAAGGGCACATCATAGCCGGCGAAGCGCGTGTTGGGGCCGTTCAGATGCACGCCATTCTCGGTATAGATCGCCAGCCCGAACACCGGGTGCGCGATCCGCTCCGGGGCATGATAAAAGATGCGGATGGTCATGCGGTCGCCGGTGGTGAACACGTTGCCGAGATTGCCTTCAGCGTCGACAAAGCCGACATCGGTGATGCGCGCCTGGAACGTGCCCCACTCGCCGCCCGGCGTCGCGGGCTGCTCCAGCGCGGGCGCGGCGCCCGGCTCATCGGGCGCATCGAGTTCCGCGTCGGCCTCCCGCAACGGCCCGGTCTGGCGCAGCGAAGGCGCGGGCGTGCCCGTCCCCGGCATGTGCCTGGCCGCGTACTCGGCGACCAGGCGGGTGCGATGCCGCTCATTAGCGTAGTCCAGGTACTTGTCGATCACCGCACTGGCCGCGCCATCAGCGCGCACGACGCCGTGGTCGATCCAGATGACCCGGTTGCAGAGGCTGCGCACCGCTTCCAGGGCGTGCGAAACAAAGATAATCGTTTTGCCTTGCCGGCGAATCTGCGCGATTTGCTCCAGGCACTTGCGCTGGAACGCCTCATCGCCCACGGCCAGCACTTCATCCGTGATCAGGATGTCGGGGTCCACGCTGATGGCGACGGCGAAGCCCAGGCGCATGACCATGCCCGACGACCAGTGTTTGATCGGCGTATCGATAAAGCGCTCCAGCTCAGCAAAGCGCACAATATCATCGTAGCGCGCCGCCATCTGCCGGTGGCTCAGGCCAAGCAGGCTGCCGTTGAGGAAGATATTCTCGCGCCCTGTCAGATCCTGGTGGAACCCGGTGCCGAGTTCCAACAGAGCGGACACCTTGCCACGCACGGACACACTGCCTTCGGTGGGATACAGGATGCGGCTGATCAGCTTCAGCGTCGTCGATTTGCCGGAGCCGTTTTCGCCGATGATGCCCAACGCTTCGCCGGTATAGACCGAGAAGTTGACATCGCGCAACGCCCAGAAGCTCTTCGCCTGCGGCGCGAGTTCGGGCGGCGGTTTGGTCAGGCGGCGGCCCTTGCCGATCAGCCCCGTCAGCATTTCCTGAAACGAGTTGGGGCGCTGCTGGTGCAACTGGAAGCGCTTGGATACATGACTGAACTTGATCACCTTCACCCGCGGCCCGGCGGCAGGGGCAGGCACGCCGCCCGTCACGCCGTCGCCCGGCACAGGGCTATGCCCGTTCGGCGCGGGGGCGTCCGCGAGCCGATCTTCCGGCAGTTGGGTGATTTTGTTTTCCGCGGGTTTGACCATCATATGCTCCTACAGCTCCTCGCCGAACCGATTGCTGAGGCTGCGGAAGAAGAGATAGCCGAACACCAGCACGACAATGGATGTCAGCAGGGTGCGTAGCATAAACGCCGGGTCCGGCCCTAACCCCGCCGGGACCAGCGGACTACTTAAGCCATTATTGTACAGGATAATCCGGTAGCTGGAAATAATGGATGCCATCGGATTGAGCCAGTACATCCAGTAGGCAAACTTCGGCAGCACATCTTCGGCACTATAAATGACCGGGGTCAGGAAGAACCAGGCCTGGATGCCCACTTCCATGATCGCCTGGGTATCACGGAAGAACACATTCAGCGCGGCGAGGAAAAAGCTCACCCCGGCCAGGAAGATCGACTGGGTCACAATCAACAGTGGGATCCAGCCGATATACTCTGAGAAGTGCATGCTCGTCCCGCCGCCGGCCGTCCAGAGGCGCACCGTGCGGTCGTCGCTGCCCGAAACGAGCGTCTGGCCGTCGGGCGAGAACGCGACGCTGTTGACTTTGCCGTCGTGGCCGTCCATGCTGCGGATCGCCGATCCATCCGCGACCCCCCAGAGCCGGACCTTGTGGTCTTCGCCCGCCGTGGCGAGGCTCTGGCCGTCGGGCGCGAAGGCCAGGCTGTAGACGGCGCCGCTGTGGGCGTTAAGGGTGCGCAGCAGCGATCCGTCGGACACCCGCCAGAAGCGCACCGTCCCGTCCACCGAGCCGGCGGCCACGCTCTGCCCATCACGAGCAAAGGCCACGCTGACCAGGGGTTGCGCGGCCCCGGCCAGCGTTTGCAGTTCGGCGCCATCCGTCACTCGCCAGAGATGCACGCGGGCGTCGTCGCCCGTGCCTGCCAGGAGTTGACCGTCGGGCGAGTAGGCTGTCGCCCAGATCACCTTGCGGGCCGGACCCAGCGCGCGCACCAACGTGCCGTCCAGTGGCGACCAGAGACGCACCGAGCCATCCTTCCCGGCGACGGCCAGGGTCTGACCATCGGGGGCAAAGTTGACGCTGGTCACGCCACGGTTGCGCGCTTCCACCACGCGCACTAGCGCCCCATTGGCCGTATTCCAGAGTCGCACGTTACTATCGTCCCCACCCGTTGCGACCATCTGGCCGCTTGGTGCGAAGGCGAGCGTGTGTTCCGGTCCGCTATGGCTATCCAGCACGGCTAATGCCGCACCGTCGCCGGTGCGCCAGAGCCGCACCGTGCCGTCGTCGCTCGCCGACGCCAGCATCTGGGCATCGGGCGCGAAGGCCACGCCGGCCACCGGCTGGGTGTGCCCTTCCATGGATCGCAGTTCGGGGCCTTCGCCGGCCAGGCCGATCAGCAAGAACAAGACAGGCAGCGCGAACAGGAAGTTGATACCGTTCGAGATGACCACGCTGAGCGGCAGCAACTCGCGGGGAAAGTAGACCTTCTTGATCAGGTGGCCGTTGCCGACAATACTGGTAATGGCGCCCAGGACACTCGATGCGCACCAGTTCCAGGGCAGCAACGCCACGAAGACAAAGATGTGGAACTCGGGCTTATCGGACTTCAGCAGCTTGGTGAAGACAAACCAGTAGACGCCCATCATCAGCAACGGGTTCAGCAGAGACCACAGGAAGCCGATGAAGGAGCCGCGATAACGGACTTTGAGATCGCGCACCACGAGGTTGCGCAAGAGGTCACGATATGTGACTAAATCGCGGGTGCGGGCCAGAAAAATGGAGCGTTCCTCCTCAGAACTCAGAACCAGGCAGAAATAGCGCGGCATAAAATAGAGCACGCACAATACATAACGGATGCGTTCAGCACCAGTTGCATAACCTTGGAATTATACCGCCCGCGCTCGGAAGGTGTCAAGCGCGAGCAGGGCGGCGCGGTTATCCGCATCCTGACACTATGTGCTAAAATAGGGCATGTTCACTATTCTCAAGAGCAAATTGCGCCCACCGGGCGTGCGCCGGGATGTGATTGATCGCGCCCCCTTGCTCTTGCGGCTGGACACCGCCGCCGGTAGCGCGGCCACGACCGGGAAGGTGATCCTGGTACACGCGGCGCCCGGCTACGGCAAAAGCACGCTGCTGGCGCTGTGGGCGGCCCACTTGAGCGGGCAGGGCACGCCGGTTGTCTGGTACAACCTTTCGCCGGGCGACCGCGCCCTGCCCGTCTTTCTCGCCTACCTCGACGCGGGTCTGCGCGCCGCCCTGCCTGGTTTTACGCCCGCCCCCTGGCCCCTCGCGCCGGATGCGCTCAGCCTGACCGACCCGGCGCTGGAAGCGGCCAGCGACAGTGTGACCGTGGAAAGCCTGGTCTCGCCGCTGGTGGCCGCGCTGGAAGCGACGCTCGGCGGGGGCCACGCCGGGCACCCGCTCCGGGAGGGCCGCCCGCGCTTGCTGATCGTGCTCGACGACCTGCATTATGTGGCCGGGCACCCGGCCATCGATCGGGCGCTCGCCTTCGTGATGCGCGCGCTGCCCGCCGGGGTGGTCCTGGCGGCGGGCAGCCGGCGCGACCTGGGCGCCGGGCTGCCCATCGCCCGCCTGCGCGGCCACGGCCAGGTCACGACCATCGGCGAAGAGGAGTTGCGCCTGTTGCCCAGCGAGGCCATCCGCGCCTTCCCGCTCCTGGCGCGCGCCGCGGGCCGCCCGGCGCTGGCCCGCCTGGTCGAAAAGCTGGAAGGCTGGCCGCTTAGCCTGCACGTCGCGCAGGAATTTCTGGCCGAGGAGCACCTGGCTGCTCAGCACAGCGACGCCGAGGGCGCCCAACTGGCCCGCCGCATCACCGACGAGTTGTACACCTATTTGAACGAGGAAGTGCTGGCCCCGGCGGGTGAGACGCTCCATGCCTTCTTGCTGCGTACCGCCGTCCTCGACGAGATCACCGTGCCCGCCGCCGACGCGCTCAGCGAAAGGAGCGGTAGCGACGTGTTGATTGCCGAGGCCCAGCGGCAGCATCTGCTGTTGCGCCGGACCGGCATGGAGCCGCCTGTCTATCGCTACCACCCGCTCTTTTGTGACTTTCTGGCCGCGCGCCTGAGCGAGGTGTACGGGCACGAGGAGAAGCTGCGGTTGCACCGCCTGGCCGCGGCCCATTTTGCCGGCACGGGCGCCTGGATCGCCGCCGCGCAGCAGTTCCTCGCCGCCGGGGATGTGGAGGGGGCGCTGGCCGCCGTCAATATGACGCGCGAGCAGGCCGGTGCGGGAGAGGCAGGCGACGGATCGCGGATCGCGCTGCCCAGCGGCAGCCCGCTCCAGGATCTATCGCCCGGCGAAGTGCTGGGCTACCGC
>JAICKM010000470.1 GCA_025927935.1 Chloroflexia bacterium
AGCAATTCCTGCCGGGGTATAAGGCAGCGGATGCCGTCTACGATAAGATCAAGTGACAGCTAATCCCCAGCCGCGCCCGGAGCGCAAGCACGTCGAAGAGCGCGGCTATGACCCGCCCGTGCACCCGCTGCTCAGCGAAAGCCAGGTGGCCTTCCTGGGCGCGGCGCGCGTGGCGCGGCTGGCGACCGCCGATGCCGCGGGCGTGCCCCACGTGGTGCCGGTCTGCTTTGCGCTGGACGCGCCCGCCGGGGCCTGCTATATCGCCCTGGACCAGAAGCCGAAGCGCGTGGCGCCCACCCGGCTCAAGCGCGTGCGCAACATCCTGGCGAACCCCCATGCTGCATTGCTGTGCGATGTGTACCGGGAGGACTGGAGCCGCCTCATCTACTGCCTGGTCCACGCCGAGGCCGGGCTGATCGATCCGGGGACTCCGGAGCACACGAACGCGCTGGCCCTGTTGCGGGCCAAGTATGCGCAGTACCGGGCGATGGACCTGGAAGCCCAGCCGGTCATTGTGCTGCGCGCGACCGCCGTCACTTCATGGGCGGGGAGCGGCGCGGATTCGTCCGCGGATGCGGCGCCCGACCCGGCGCTGGAGGCGCAACGTGGGGCGCTGGATTTCTCGGCTTTGGTCCGCGGGCGCCGCTCGGTGCGGGTCTATGCCGACACCCCGGTGCCCCGGCCCGTGGTCGAACAGGTGCTGGAGGCCGGGCGCTGGGCGCCCTCGCCGCACGGGCGCCTGCCCTGGCGCTTCGTCGTGCTCACCCAGCCGGAACCCAAGCGCGTGCTGGCCGAGGCTATGGGCGACGAATGGCGGCGCAACCTGGCGATGGACGGCCAGTCCGCCGAGATCGTCGATATCCGCCTCAATAAGTCGTACCAGCGCCTGCTGCGCGCCCCGGTGCTGATCATTCCCTGCCTCTACGAAGCCGACCTGGACCGCTACCCCGACCCCGTGCGCCAGGCCGCCGAGCGCACCATGGCCGTGCAGAGCCTGGGCGCCGCCGCGCAAACCATGTTGCTGGCCGCCTATAGCCTGGGACTCGACGGCGGCTGGATGTGCGCGCCCCTCTTCTGCCCGGCCGTGGTGCGGGACGCGCTCGGCATCGCCGCCAACCTGCAACCGCAGGCCATCCTCACCCTCGGCTATGCGACCAGCACGCCGCGCCGCCGCCGCCGCCTGCCTCTCGACGAGTTAATCGTCCGCTATGATTAGCGGCTTACCTGGCCGGCGCAGCGTGGTATAATGACAGGTAGTCGAGTTCGATCCTCAGCACAGGAGTATTGCCCATGACCCCGCCGCCATCCAGCGCTGCGTCCGTCGAAGCGCCCGCCCTCCAAAGGGAAGTGCGCACCGTGATCTGCCCGCACGACTGCCCCGATACCTGCGCCATGACCGCCACCATCGAGAACGGCGTGGTGGTCAAGATGGGTGCCCGCGCCGACCACCCCATCACCAGGGGCTTCCTCTGCGTGAAAACGCAGTATTACCAGGAACGCCTCTATTCGCCGTTGCGCGTGCTCTATCCGCAGCGGCGTGTGGGGCCGAAGGGCAGCGCGCAGTTCGAGCGCATCTCCTGGGACGAGGCCATCGCCACCATCGTCGCGCGCTTCCGGGGCATCATCGACCGCCACGGCGCGGAGGCCATTCTGCCCTACAGCTACGCGGGCGCCATGGGCAAGCTGTCTTATGCCAGCATGGACCGTCGGTTCTTTGGCTACATGGGCGCGTCGCTGCTCGACCGCACCATCTGCTCGACTACCGGCGCCGAGGCGTACAAGGCGGTCATGGGCACGACCATGGGCACCGACCCGGAAGGCTTCCCGGAGGCCCGGCTGATTATCGCCTGGGGTACCAACCCGGTCTCGACCAACGTCCACCTGATGCCGTTCATCCACGAAGCCCGCCGCCGGGGCGCGCGGTTCGTGGTGGTGGACCCGCATCGCAGCAAGACCGTCGACCAGGCCGACCTGCATATCCGCCTCAACCCCGGCACCGACGCCGCGCTGGTGCTGGCGATGATCCATGTCATGGTGCGCGAGAACCTGCACGACCCGGCCTTCCTGGCCGCCCACGCCATCGGCTGGGAGGCGCTGGAAGCGCGCGCCCGCGAGTGGACGCCCGAACGCGCCGCGCCGATCACCGGCCTGAGCGCGGAGCAGATCACCGAGTTCGCGCGCCTCTACGCGACGACGCAGCCCAGCGTCATCCGCCTGAGCTACGGCATGACCCGCCACACCAACGGCGGCCAGAATACCCGCGCCGTGGTCATGCTGCCCGCCGTCACCGGCGCCTGGGGCCGCGTCGGCGGGGGCGCGTTGCTCAGCACCAGCGGCACCTTCGGACTCGATCTGGCGGCGTTGGAGCGGCCCGATCTGCTCACTCGCCATCCGCGCCCACCGCGCACGATCAACATGATCCAGCTTGACGCGGCGCTGAACGATCTGACTGAGCCGCCGGTGATGGGCATGCTGGTCTATAACTCCAACCCCGCCAATGTCGCGCCGAACCAGCGCCGGGTGCTGGCCGGGCTGGCCCGCGAAGACCTGTTCACGGTGGTCCACGAGCACCTGATGACCGACACGGCGCGCTACGCCGACATCCTGCTTCCGGCCACGACCACCTTCGAGCAGAGCGATTTGTTCACCGCCTACGGCCATCTCTATCTGCAACTGGGCCGCCCGGCCATCGCCCCGATGGGCGAGGCCATCCCCAACACCGAGTTGTTCCGCCGTCTGGCCGCCGCCATGGGTTACGACGATCCCTGCTTCCGCGACAGCGACGACGACATGATGCGCCAGGCCCTCAGCAGCGAACACCCCTTCCTGCGCGACATCACCCTGGAGCGGCTGGAGGCCGAGACCTTTGTGCATCTCAACACGCCCACGCGCCCGTTCGTGCCCTTCGCCGACAGGTTCTATCCCACGCCGTCGGGCAAGATCGAACTCTACTCCGAAACGCTGCTGCGCCTGGGCCTCGACCCGGTGGTCGACTACGTGCCGGAGGCCGAAAGCCCCGACGGCTCGCCCGAACTGGCCGCTCGCTACCCGATCCGGCTGATCACCCCTGCGGCACACCACTTCCTCAACTCGTCCTTCGCCGATATGCCGACCATGCGCAAGAAGCAGCGCCGCCCGACCATCGAACTCAATCCCATCGACGCGGCGGCGCGCGGCATCGCCGGCGGCGCCTGGGTGCGCGCATTCAACGACCGGGGTGAGGCTTTCTTCGTGGCCGAGGTGAAGGACAGCGTGGGGCCGGGGGTGGCCTGCCATCTGAGCCGCTGGTGGGGCCGCTACAGCCCTGCCGGGTGGAACGCCAACGCGCTTACCGCGGGCCGGCCCGCCGACCTGGCCGGGGGCGGCACTTTCCACACCAACCTGGTGCAGGTGGAACCCGCCGCCTCCGTCCCGCCCACCCTGGCCCAGATGCTAGGCGAAACCTGATCGCCGGTGCCCGACTTTATCGGCGGCCTGGAGCTAAGCCGGCGCTTCTACGCCGAGATCGTGCGCCCGCTGCTGGCCGCCGGGTTCCCCGATCTGGTCTACTCGGCGGCCCTCATCGGCTCCGGCTCGGAGATCCTGGGCTACGACACGCCGCGCTCCGCCGATCACGAGTGGGGGCCGCGGCTGCTGTTGTTCCTGCGCGAAGCCGATTATGCCGCCACCGCGCCGCTTATCACCGTGGCTCTCAGCCGCAAACTGCCGTCCACGTTCCATGGCTACTCCACGCACTTTGGGCCGCCGGACGCCGAGGGGATCCAGGTCGCGACGGCGCACAGCAGCGGGCCGGTGGCGCACAAGATCGCGGTGCATACGGTTCACCGCTTTTTTGTGCAGCACCTGGGGTTGGACCCATCCGGCGATCTGCCACCGGCGGATTGGCTGACGCTACCGGAGCAGCGGCTCCTGGAGATGACGGCGGGCGCTGTCTACCATGACGGGCTGGGGGAGTTGGAACCGATCCGCGCCCGGCTGGCCTACTATCCGCGCGATATCTGGCTGTTCCTCATGGCGAACCAATGGCGGCGCATCGCTCAGCAGGAAGCCTTCGTGGGCCGGACCGGCGACGTGGGCGATGACCTGGGTTCGCGGCTCATCGCCGGCAGCATCGTCCAGAACCTGATGCGCCTCTGCTTCCTGCTGGAGCGCCGCTACGCGCCGTACAGCAAATGGTTCGGCACGGCCTTCGCCCGCCTCACCTGTGCGCCGCTGCTGGGTCCTATCCTGGAGCAAGTGCTGGTGGCCGCTACGTGGCAGGCGCGGGAGGCCGCGCTGGCGCGGGCCTATCGGGTTGTGGGGGGCTTGCACAATGCGCTGGGGATCACCCCGCCGCTGGACCCGCAGGTTTCGCCGTATCACAGCCGGCCCTACCTCGTCATCCACGCGGACCGCTTCGTTCAGGCGCTGGAGCAGGCAATTGCCGACCCGGCGGTGCGCAAACCGGCGGCTCCCTTCGGCGCCGTTGACCAGTTCACCGACAGCACCGACATCCTGGCTGATCCCGCGGTATACCGCAAGCTACGGCTGCTTTATGAATGATCCATGGAACGCTGTCGCCCCGTCGCCGAGGCCGGTGGAGTCTTTGTAGATCGCGTACTTGCAGTGGGGCGCGCCCATCGCCGCGCATTCGATTTCCACCACACGCACGCGCCAGCCCACGATCTTCTCGGCCACGGTGCGCAACATCACTTCGGTTGCCGCGCAGAGCGGCGCACTGACCCCGCTGATCCGCGCGCAATACTGGCAAAACTCCGGCGTGAGATACCAGGCGACGGAATCCTGGGCCACCGTCATCAGCGTCCAGTGCTGCCCGGTATGCGCCAGCCACTTGTCGACGAACCAATGCACCCGTTGCGACGCCGGGATGTTCGGGGCCTGGGCCAGCATGGCCTGGCCCCATTCCTGCTCGAGCACCGTCCGCGCCAACCCTTGCCCGTAATTGCGGAGAAACAGCCGGGTCAACGACTCGCCCAGCATGGCGTAAACGGTGTGGTACAACTCGGCCAGTTCCGCGGAGGTGGCGCTCGGTGTCCAGTCGTCGGGCGGGAGCATATCGCTATAGCGAGCCAGGCCCGCCGCCGCGAGCAAGTGACCGTATTGCGACCCGCTATTTTCCTTCATGGTTTGTAAGGTCAGCCGCATGGTGCGCGCCGGAATTTGCCCCGTCACTGATCGGCCCTCCTGGCGGGCGAATTGCACTCCCCTGCTCCCGCCTGCAATTGTATGCCAAGATCAGATCTATGTACCTGGATGTGTGATGGATCCCGGATAGCGATGTTCGTGGGCGTCAGTGAGGACTGGATCTGCTATCTGGTCTGGGGTTCGCATGGGTGGCAGCACGGGCAAGTCGCCATCGTCCGACTCTAACCCGGTCTCCAAAACGGTGCGGCGCCGTTGCCTCTGACTTCGTAGTGGTCGGGACTCCTGCGTACCTTACCACTGGATTATCATACCGTTTCCTATTGTAGCCATCAAACCTTACCAACACCTTTACCGGCACCGCCTGATTTCCTGTCAGGATGTCAGGATTTTCCACTGCTGATGATCTTAAAAAGGGGACAGGATAAGCGGCCACCGGACACCCTCGTGGACGGTCGCAGGAGCGTTACTGACGATACAGTTCGTGTTCGGCGATATACGCTTCCACGGCGGGGGGCACCAGGTAGCGAATCGTGCGCCCGGCGGCGACGCGAGCGCGCAAATCGGTGGCGCTGATGGCGATCAGCGGCGCGGGCACCGGATCGATGCAATCC
>JAICKM010000696.1 GCA_025927935.1 Chloroflexia bacterium
CAGTTCGGCCAGCGCCGCGCCGAGGCCGAAGGGCACCAACCCCTGGCGGGCCAGGGCCGGCAGCGAGATGATGCCCGCGGCAATGGCCGGGGAGAGGATCCCGGAGAGCGACCACATCGTCTGCATCATGCCGTTGGCGCGGGGCAGTTGCTTCTCCGGCACCAGCATGGCATACGACGTGTCGAACGCGGCCCCGTGGAAGGCGCCGGCAATCGCCAGCAGGGCCATAACCAGCAGCAACATCCAGAGTTGCAGGCTGCCCGTCGCCATCAGGCTCATCAGCACCAGGCTGAGCACGCCGTTGGTGGTGTCCGCCGTGATCATGATGCGCTTGCGGTCGTGGCGGTCGGCCCAGGCCCCGGCGATGGGCGCGATGAACAGCGTGGGCAGGGCGAAGGCCAGGCTCATGGCCGCCAGCGCCGCCGCCAGTTCCGGCTTCTGCGCCGGGTCCGGGTAGAGCACCTGGGTCAGCCAGATCGTCACCGCGAAGAAGGTGAGGGCGCTGCCGAAGACGGAGACCGACTGCGTAACCCAGACGATCAGGAAGGTGCGGAATCCGTTCGGGGGCGGTTCATAGGGCATACCCTGACTCCTTGTGTCGCCTTGATGCTGTGCGTCAATGATCGGGGGCGGGAGCCTAGTATACATGGACTCCCGCTGCGTGTTCCATACATCGTCCGGCGGATTTCACTCCGCCCCCGGACTGACTGGCTACCTACGCTAATTATGCGTTGTAGGGGCCGGTTTCAAACCGGCCCGGCCACCCATCCGCCTTACGGTGCCGGACGGCTACGCGGCTACCGTTTCTTCCGCCGGCGCCTGCTTGTGCGGCAACACCACATGCGCCAGCAACACCAGCGCCAGCCCCCCGGCGAGGACATACCCGCCTCCTTGCAGGTTGAGCACCGGCACGATGCCCACCCGGTCGCCCAGCACCGAGGCCAGCCCTGCGCCGATCAGCGCCAGCAAGGACGACGTGGTGCCCAGGGCGCCGAACACGCGCCCCAGGTACTGGTTGGCCGTGCCCGTTTGCAGCAGCGTGGTCACGCCAGTGCTGAAGCCCACCCCCGGCAGGCCAACCAGTACCATGAGCACCAGCACCACGCCAAAGATCGGATAGTTGAAGATCGCCAGGTCGATCAGCCCGAACAGGATGCCGCACACGCCGATCAGCCGGCCGGGCCGCACGCGGCGCGCCACCTCGCCGATCAACGCGCCGCCGATCAGGCCGCCCACGGCCTGCGCGCTGGCGATGGCGCCGAACTCGGTCCCGCCCCCGCCGATGACTTTGCTGACGAACGGGGCAAACAGCACCGAGATCACCCCCTCGCCCAGCGACGTAATGCCCAGCAAGAGGAAGATGATGGCGACGGTGCGCGTCTGGACCACGATGCGCAGCCCCTCCAACCACTCGCGCCAGACGGCCAGCCACGGCGCACTGTCGCTAGCCGGCGCGGGCGCCCCTTCGGGGCGGGCCGCCCGGCCATCCGCGGTGATCAGCGCGATCATCGCCGCCGCGATGCCGAAGGATGCGGCATCAACCAGGGCCACGCCGGTCAGCCCGCCCACCGCCAGCACCACCCCGCCGACCGCCGGCCCGATCAGCCGGGCCAGGTTGTTGTTCAGCGCGTTCAACGCATTGGCCGTGGGCAGGTCTTCCTCACCGACCAGCAACGGCAACATGGCGGACTCGGCGGGATCGAAGAACTGCGCGATGCACGACTGGGCGAAAGCCGCGATATAGGCGATCCATACCCACTCCACCGAGCGCACCAGCAGCAACGGCAGCAGGCTCAGCGCCAGCAGCAGGTTGGCGATCACCATCGTGCGCTTGCGGTCCCAGCGATCCACGAACACCCCGGCCACCGACCCCAGCAGCAGGCTGGGCAGCATCCCCGCCATGAACATGATCCCGGTCGCCAACGTCGAGCCGGTCAACTGGTAGATATAGAGCGGCAAGCCGATGCGCAAGACCCAATCCCCCGCCATGGAGATCAGGCCGCCGAACCAGAGCAGCGCGAAGTTGCGGTGACGTAATACTGCGATCATCCTGAAGGCTCCTTATTGCTGCCGTTCTGCCGCGCGGGCCGGGCCGGTTGCAAACCGGCCCCTACATCGGGCTTATCGTCGAGCCCAAACCGGCCCCTACATCGATTCTCCTCGTGCCATCCCGTCCGTCTCCCCCTTCCCGCCGCGGGAAGGGGGCCGGGGGGTTAGGTTGGTGGGGCGCCGGGATGCCCGTTCAGACGCGCCCCGCGCCGGCCCGTCCGTCTCCCCCTTCCCGCACCGGGAAGGGGGCCGGGGGGTTAGGCCGTCTCCAGATAGGCGCGCACCTGATCGACCGGCACCTGCCAGGTCGTCTCCGAGTAGTAGGGCCGGAACCCCAGTTCCCGGTTGATCTTGAGCATGGCTGCGTTGGAGTCGGCGTTTTCGGTGCGCACGTACTGGACTTCGGGGCGGTCCCGCAGCACCTTCTCCAGCATGGCCGCCTTCAGCCGGCGGCCCAGGCCCTGGTTGCGGTATTGCGGCCAGACGGCCGTGCCGCCCTGCCAGGCCACCGCCGGCTGGCCGGGGTTCCAGGTGATCTCGGTGAACCCGGCCAACTCGCCCGTGGCGGTGTCGCGCACATACATCGTCCACGGAAGGCCGCCCCGCCCGATCTTCATGTCCTGCATCTGGCGCATCTGCTCCGGCGTCCAGCGAAAGTCCTCCACGTCCAGGTCGCCGCGTGGGGCCAGGTTCATGGCCTGGAACAAGGCGGCAATCTCGGCCAGATGGGCTTCGGGGTACGCGCCTTCCCAGAGGCCCAGCGCGAATCCCGCCTCGCGGGATTCGGCGCGCGCCTGCCAGGCGCGCAGCAGCGTGCGATCCAGGTCGGCGACGATCAACTGGTTGATGTGCCCCACCAGCCCGGCGCGCGCCCCGATCCGCTCCATAAACGCAGCGCCGCCCGGCTGATTGCTGTTCGTGTTGGCGATCAGCAGGCGCCGCCCGGCTTGCGCGGCGGCTTCCACCATCGGGGCCAGCAGGCGCTTGCCCAGCCCCTGGCGCCGGACGTCCGGCAGAACTTCCATCTCCATCTGGGCCATATGCTGGTTTTCGTCGGTGCGCGCCATGAACAGCAAGCCATAGCCCAGCAGGGCCGTCCGGTCGTCGTTCCAGGCCGCCCAGAGGCGGAAATCGAAGAAGGGGGGAATGCTACGGAAAAGCCCCACTGTTTGTTCCAGCGGGCGCGGCGGGTCGTCGGGGAAGCGCTCGGCCTGGTCGCACGTCATGAGGCTATGCACGGCGGCGATCTCGGCGTCCGTGATGGTCTGGGGATCCAGCGGTTCGACGCGCACAGCGGGGGCCGGCATGGCAGGACTCCTTTGCTACGCGGGGGTGGGGGAGACAGGTGGGGCGCCCCGCGGGGCGCCCCGATCCACTCCGGCCCTGGGCCAGGGTGAACCCTGCCGGCGTTTACTGCGCCAGTTCGTTCAGCCGGCGCAAGCCTTCGTCCACCGACATCTCGCCGCTCTCGATGGCTTCGAGGATGGTCATCTCCGCCGACTTGCGGGGGCCGGAGCGGTCCTCGGCGTGCGCGTCGAGGCGCTGGGTCTGGCCAGGTTCCACCCCGCCGGAGCCGCCCGCGCCCTGCATGGCGACCCGTGCCGCCGTGGCTTCATCGGAGGTGAAGGCCCGCGTCTCGTCGCCCGCCGCCGCCTCCGGCGAAACAGAGACTTCGGCGGTGGGCATATCTGCCGGATAGCTGCCGTGGTACTCGGCGCCGGGCGACACGGTCAGGTCGCCGCTGGTCGTCCGCACGCGC
>JAICKM010000927.1 GCA_025927935.1 Chloroflexia bacterium
CCAGCACTTCGGCGACGGCGCCGGTCGCCATCATCTGGACCCTGTCGCCCTCTTTCACCTCGCCGTCGACGATGCGGCAGTAGGCGATGACGCCTTTGTAGGGATCGTAATGGCTGTCGAAGATCAGGGCGCGCAAGGGGCGGCGGTGGGCGCCGGTGGGCGGGGGCACATGCTTGACGATGGCCTCCAGGATCTCGGTGATGCCGCGCCCCTCTTTGGCCGAGGCAAAGATCACCTCGTCCAGGGGCAGCCCGATCACGCGGTCGATCTCCATGGCGACCAGTTCCGGCTGCGCGCTGGGCAGGTCGATTTTGTTGACCACGGGCACCAGGGCCAGGTCATGCTCCAGGGCCAGGTAGACATTGGCGAGCGTCTGTGCCTCGATGCCCTGCGCCGCGTCCACGACCAGCACGGCGCCCTCGCAGGCGGCCAGGCTGCGGCTCACTTCATAGGTGAAGTCCACGTGCCCCGGCGTGTCGATGAGGTTCAGTTCATACTCGGCGCCGTCGGCGGCCTGGTAGCGCATACGCACGGCGCGCGCCTTGATGGTGATGCCTTTTTCGCGCTCCAACGGCATACTGTCGAGCACTTGCGCGACCATATCGCGCTCGGCGACGGTGCCGGTGGTTTGCAGCAACCGGTCGGCCAGCGTCGATTTGCCGTGGTCGATGTGCGCGATAATGCAGAAATTACGGATGTGGGATTGGTCGGGCACGGTATCCTAACACAAACTAGGCGGCCGACCCCGGCCGCCCAATATTGGCACGTATCACACCCCGCGCGGCAACCGGGCGGGGTTCGGTAATTTTAGTATAGGCAGGCGGCCCGGCTTTGTCAAGCCGCACCGGCTACACCTGATCATCCTCACCGCAGAGACGCAGAGAACGCAGAGATCATTGAAATAGAGGCTATTTGCGATCTTTCGCGAAGTCTATACCGCCCTAATCATGACGGGCTACCCTCTACCAGGGTCGTAGACCGCACTGACGCTGCAATCACACCCCATCCAAATTCTCTGCGTTCTCTGCGTCTCTGCGGTGTCTATGCGCCTTGTGAACGGGTGTCAAGCGGCGCCGGCCGGGGCCGGCACCGGGCGCAACGCCCGGCGCGTATCCACGATCAGTTGCGCCCGCTCGCCGATGCGCGCCCAATCGTAGGCGTCGTGGTCGGTGGCGATGACCACGCAATCGCTCGCCGCCAGGGCCGCGTCGAGATCGGTGACGCTCACCATCTCCATGCCTTCGTGGTGGAAAGCGGGCACGTGCGGGTCGTGGTAGCTCACCCGCGCGCCCTTCTCATTCAGCAAGTGGATGATGTCGAGCGAGGGCGACTCGCGCACGTCGCTGACGTTCTTCTTGTAGGCCACGCCCAGCACCAGGATGTGGCTGCCCTTGACTGGTTTACCCGCGTCGTTGAGCGCGTCCTGCACCTTCTGCACCCAGTAGCGGGGCATGTTCGTGTTGACCTCGCTGGCAAGCTCGATGAAGCGCGCGTTGTAATTGAGCGTCTTCAGCTTCCAGCTCAGGTAGAGCGGGTCGATGGGGATGCAGTGGCCGCCCAGGCCCGGCCCCGGCGTGAACTTCATGAAGCCGAAAGGCTTGGTGGCGGCGGCGTCGATCACTTCCCAGACATCGAGGCCCAGCTTATCGGCCATCAGCAGTACCTCGTTGACCAGGCCGATATTCACGGCGCGGAAGGTGTTCTCCAGCAGCTTGACCATCTCGGCGGCCTCGGTGGACGAGACGGGCACGAGCGTCTGGATCGCGCTGCTATAGAAGGCTATCGCCACTTGCAGGCAGGCCGGGGTCACGCCGCCGATGACTTTGGGCGTCGTGTGCGTGGTCCAGTCCTCGCGGCCTGGATCCACCCGTTCGGGCGAGAACGCCAGGAAAAAGTCCTCTCCGGCCTGCAAATTCTGCCCGTTGCCTTCGAGCAGCGGCAGCAGCACCTCGGTGGTCGTGCCAGGATACGTGGTCGACTCCAGCACGACCACCATGCCGGGGTGCAGGTAGCGGGCCACTTCGTTGGAGGCCGAGACGATGTACGAGATGTCCGGGTCGCCGGTCTTGCCGAGTGGCGTCGGCACGCAGATCGAGACGGCGTCGCAGACGGCCAGGGCCGCGTAGTCGGTCGTGGCGGTCAGGATCCCGCGTTCCCCCAACGCCGCCACGGTGGCGGCGGGCACATCTTCCACATACGATTCGCCGCGATTCAGCGCGTCGATCTTGCGCGCGTCCAGATCGATCCCGGTCACATGAAAGCCGGATTCGGCGAAGGCGACCGCCAGCGGCAAGCCCACATAGCCCAGGCCGATGATAGCGATGCTGGCCTTGCGGGATTCAAACTTCGCCAGCAGTTGCGCTTTATAGTCCGTCATAAACTTCACTCTTTCTCCATCCCCGCCCCTTATTCCCTGGGGCGGGCCGGTGCTCCATCGCGCTCTCTTGCGGCAGGTATCCGCGCGGGCGCAAACAGTAGATTATAGCGGATGCGCGCGGGTAGGAGCAAAAGCCCGGCG
>JAICKM010000591.1 GCA_025927935.1 Chloroflexia bacterium
GGCGGCCAGCGCCAGCCCCACGAACAGCGGCACCGAGATGCCGAGCGGTTTGCCGTAGAAGAGGATGTCGGTCGCCCAACCAAGGGCCAGGGCGATCCACAGAATCCGCGCGGGCGCTTGCACAGGAGCCATGGTCGATCCTTTCGGGCCGGGCGCCGGGCAGGGCTAGTCCACCCCGGCGTGCGGCGGGTGGTGTTCATCCTCCTAACGCACGAGCGCACCGGGGGTTGCGGAGCCGGCCTGCCCCCTGATCCTTTCCCGGCGCGAGACGGGGCGAACGGGGTTGGGGCTCGTGTTGTGCTCCTGGTGGTATAGATGGAGGATGGGTGGAAACCTGCTATCCCGGCCAGTTTGAAGGGCCGTGGGAGGTCCCACGGCCCTTGTTTTGGCGGATTCTGTATAATCGGCACTGTTGTGCCGCCTCATTGCAGGTCGGTAGCCACCTCCGATCCCGTGCGGTCGGAGAGATCCAGCACCGTGCCGCCGCTGCGGTTGAGCAGGAACCAATCGCTGCCGTTGGCGCCGGTCAGACGGTCCTGGCTGCTGTCGTCGAACACCGTCTGGCCGGGCGGGGTGGTCTTCAGGTAGCTCGTGCCGTTCAGGCCGCCCGGCGTCGCCCCCGTCAGGTGATTGATCCGTGCCTGGTACGACAGATCGCTACGCTGCCATTCCCGCTGGATGGCGCACAGCAGCGCCGCCAGGTGGGCCGGGGTCCGCGTATCGTAACTGGTGCTGCCCGCGATCAAGATATCGTCGCCGTTGCCGGCGTTGAGCGTGTCTGGCCCGGTCCCCCCGATCAGGATGTCGCGGCCATTGCCGCTGCTCAGGGTGTCGGCGCCGTCGCCGCCCAGCATGATGCCGGGGCCGTTGCCACCGGTGATATTGTCGTTGCCGGCGCCGCCATACAGCACCCGCGGCATGCTCAGCTGCGGGTCCACGGTGATGGTATCATTACCGTCCCGGCCATCCACGATGACGGCGCCCGTCGGGGCAAAGGTGCCCAGGGAAGCGTTATTCACCTTGACCTGGACCCTGCTGCCGGCCTTCAAGATCTGGATGGCATCGTTGCCTCCGCTGCCCAGGACCAGCAGGTCGGTCTTACCGCTATCACATGGGTCGGCCACCATCTGGACGGACGGAGCCGGTGTGGGCGTGTTGGTCGGCGTACTGGTATTTGTCGCCGTCGGCGTGTTGCTCGGCGTGCTGGTATTCGTCGCTGTCGGTGTAGTGGTCGGCGTGCTGGTCGGCGGGACCGGCGGGCAGCCGTTGATGCTCAGGTTGTAGCCGGCGCAGCCCAGGTTGGGGCTGACCTCCAGCATCACCACCACTGCGCTCTGAGACGCCGGCAAGGTGAACGAGTAGCTGAAGTTGTGCCCGCTCGCGCCGCCGTCGGCCAGGTAGTTGGTCTGGATGCTGGCCGGGTTAAAGCTGTTCAGGTACGCCACGCTCTGCACCGCGTTGTCGCCACAGTTCTGCGTCACCTGGACTGTCACGCAGATCGCGCTGCTCGACGTGTTGGTGTAGTTGTAGCTCTTGTAGTGCCGGGTCAACGTATCGCTCAGCGCCGGCACCGCCTTCGGCACCGCGCAACTGCTCTTGGGGTCGCTCAGGCCCAGGCGGCCGGTCTGGGTCGGGTCGGTGTTGGCAATCGAGTCGGTGACGCTAATGCTGCCGGGGCAGGCCGTCGGCGCGGGCGAGGGCGTCGCGGTGGCCGTGGGCGCGGTGCCGGTGGCCGTGGCGACGGGCGTCGGCGGGCCCTGCGGCGTGCATTGCGCGAACTTGAAGCTGCCAATGCGCGTGCGCCAGTCGCGCAGCCCGGTCTGCGCGAAGTACTCCTGCGTGTACCAGAAGGTGCAGTCGTCTACCGGGTCAATGCTGAGGTTGCTGTAGTCGCCCCAACGCGGCGCGCTGGGGAAGTCTTCCGAGCCGGTGCCGGCAAACAGCGTCGCCTCACCCTGGCCGAAGGTGCCCGGCGGGTCGGTCGGCAGGCGCCCGGCGTAGCGGATCGAGGGGAAAAGCGTGCTGTTGCCGGCGCTGTAGCCCATGGCAATATCGCCGTTGCGGTCCTGGGCGATGCTGCCCATCCAGCGGAAGACGCCGTCGCCGGGGTAGAAGGTACCCTGCTGGAACACCGTCGCCCCGGCCACGTTAGCGGGATCGCGCAGTTCATACCAGCGCGGGGCCGCGACACCGGGGCTGCCACCCGTCGCGTTCACCGTGTGGTTGAGCACCAGCGACTCGTAGCTGCCGAAGTTGCGGTAGGCCACCCGATGCATCAGCCGGTCGCCGATGACTTCAAGCTGGGCGGTGGTGCCCGGCTGGGGTACGCAACGCTCGCGGGGATTCCCGCAGGTCGGGTAGTTAAAGTCCGCTACCGCGATTGGGATCGGGCCGGTGAAGGTCCCCGTGCCGGTGGTCCAATCGACATGGAACTTGTACTCGTTCAACAGGCCGGGGCTGGGGTTGAACCACTCGAAGAAGTAGTTGGGGCTGCCGGCGGGCGGCAAGAGGCTGCCGTCGAAGTCGCTCGGCAGCAGGCCGCCGTCCGCCGACGAGAAGAAGAGCATACGCGCGGCGGGATCGCCCTCCAGCATGCGCGCCCGCTCGAAGGCGTAGTTGCCGCCGCCGTTCGTCGTGCCGAATTCGTTCGTGGTCATGTAATAGGCGTCGGGCCAGACGCCCAGGTGCGGGTAATCCTCAAAAGCGGACGTGACCGGGCTGGTGACGAAATCGTAGCGATACCAGCTACCGAGCGGGTCGGGGCTGCTGGAGACGGCGATGCACTGGTGGGTCGGGTTGCTCTGCCCGGTGAACCAGGTGAGCAGCCAGCGGTCGGCCATCGGGTCGTACAGGGCCACCGGATCGCCGGCGTTGAACGTTTCGCAGAGGCCGCCAAAGCCAATGAACAGCGTATTATTGTTGGCCGGCCCGTAGAGCGGCACGCCGCTGCCGCTCTTGTCATAGATCGTGAAGCCCGAGTTCACAATCTGGATATAGTGATTGCGCCCGACATCGCCGTTGGGGTCCGGCGGGATCGGCCCATACTCGTTATACTCGCCGTCGAAGTTGGCGCCGGGCGCGGGCATCGCCAGCGGGCCGAAAACGCGCTGCACCGCTTTGTCCACGGCGGCGCCCAGGTTCTGTTTCTTGGGCAGGGTCGAGTTCTCGTTGTCATCGCTGCCCAGATGCAGGGTGGCATAGCGCAGAGGGCGGAGCGAGCGTAAGGGCGGGGAGACATCGCTGATGGCCGCCGTGCGGGTCAGCGGGCTGCGCTGCACCTGGAGGGGCGGCGGCGGAGCGCTGCCGGCCAGCGCGACGACGGCGCCCGCGACGGCGGGCGGCAGCAGCGTAATGACGGCGGCGGTGAGCAGCAGGCCGAGCGGGCTGATCAGCCAGCGGCGCCACGGCCTGGAGGTGGAAGGTCGTCGGATCATCGGTTAACTCTCCCTGGAGGTAAGTCCGCCCCGGCGGGGCGGGCACGCGAATGGCGCAACCGTTGATGAAGAGACCCGGAACCCCGAGGCACGCAGGGCGTAACTCCCTTTGGCCTGCGGAGAGTAATGACCCTATCCTGCGCGGCGCGACGGCCCGGTCGCGCGATGGCTACAGGCAACTTGATGATCGCAGCAGGTTGGGCCGGAACCTCCTATTCCCGGCGCGTTGTCGCGGCGCGCGCCGTGTGTAAGAAACGACGGTGTTTCCTGCCCGGCCCGGCACGCATCTGCCAGGCTGGGCAGCGCTCGATGAGACCCAAGTGACGTTAGTGCGGGGCGGCCGGGGCCGCGGTGCGTAAGGCTCGGACGAGGGGGCAGTTCGAATATAGAGGACTCATGGGAAGGCGCCCGATAGGATCTATCCCTGGTTAATCAGAGATGGGCTATCATAACTTCCCTTGCTCTTATGATACATCCGCGAGTCAAGAGGCGGAAATCTGCCCTTGATCCGCGAGCGCCCGCCAGAATTTTGCCCACGAAGGGCGGCGGGAAGGAAAGCACCGGGCCAGTTTGCAACCGGCCCACGTCCTCATCTGCTGCCCGCGTACCAGCGGTTAAAGGCACGGGTCGACCGGCTCGCTTTCGAGGGCCAGGACGCCGAAGACGCATTCATGGGTGCGGCGCATCGGATCGCGGCGGACGAAGCGCTCCAACGCCGCGACGCCCAGAGCGAAATCGCGCAAGGCCGGCGACCGCTTGCGCCCCGCCGTTTGCCCCGGCCAGGGCGGCATAGTGGGTAGCGGCGTGGGGGTGGGCCAGGGCGTGCCGTCCGGGTGCAACCACTGGCGACGCGCCAGGTCGAACACAAAGCTCATCGGCGGCTCCGGGCGGTTCCGCATCCATACGCACCCAGTCGGCATTACTGTCACTCCAGCGCAGCAAGTAGGGTTTCATCGAGGCGACCGGCGGTGCAGCACTCCTCCGTGGCCTCCGGATAGAAGAAATGGACCTGCCCAAAGCCCAGCGCGAACGACTGGGCGCGCGCCGGGTTCTTATGCAGCAAGTAGCCCAGGTCCGTCGCCGGGCGATGGGTCGTGGTGATGGTCAGGAGCAGCGTGGTTCCTCTCAGCCACCAGAACAAGATTGTTTGAGA
>JAICKM010000350.1 GCA_025927935.1 Chloroflexia bacterium
CAGATCTTCGCCCCACTCCTCAGACACTCCGCGCCGGTAATTGAAATACATTGTACTAGCGATATGCTGTTTCGTCAAGCACATCCGCCAAATTGACCGCGATTTTATATCTGCAACAGCTTATTAGAGAAGTCTTAGCATTCTTCTTATGCGGTTGCGCTAACTATGGAGAGGGCAAAGTAGTCCACCACTACAATTCTGGTGATGGGCAAGGCCGGTTTGAAAGCGGTCCCTACAGTCACAAGCACGTCTGATGATAGGCCAGGCCGGTTTGAAACCGGCCTCTACAAGCACAAGCACGTCTGATGATAGGCCAGGCCGGTTTGAAACCGGCCCCTACAAGCACAATCAATCACAATTGCGGCGAATGATTTGCCGGCGGATAGCATTGATATATAAACGGGAAAGTAAGAAGACGGCTTTGCCGATACATGACGAGATGTGGCCGCCCGCTGGGATAGGGTAAACCGTGAGGCGCCCAGGAGCTACTTTCCGCAATTGTCCGCCCGGTGCCCATAGAATCTTCAGGCCCAGATTGCGGCAAATTGGCCCGCCGGCCTCTAGAACATTTGTACGTATTGTGGTATACTATGCGATGTGGACCACTGGATCCGGCTGGGCAGTGGCGGATTTATCGGCAAAAGGGCCGGGCGATGAGCGGCGACGTGACACGCCCCTCCAAGTTGGCCCAGGTTCTACCTTGAAAGGAGGGCGGTCGAGCACGCGCGGGCCGCAGGCCCGGCAGGCACGCCGCACAGAACATATGACAAACGGAAAACGGATCAACCCCCTCAGCCGGCGGCCGCGCCGGCAGCGCCTGGTGGTCGCCGTCCGTGGGGCGGCGGGCAGCGGCAAGAGCGTGTTCGCCTCCACCCTGGCCGAGGCCGGGCTGGGCCGCCTGTGCTACTTCGACGTGGAGCGCAAAGCGCGCCTGCTGCCGGGCAGCGACGGCACCCGCTTCGACGCCATCGAAGTGCAGCACCCCGATGAACTGCCGGAGTTCATCGACTGGGCGCTGGAAGGCGAAGGCCGCGAGCAGGGCTACGGCTGCTATGTGCTCGACTCCTGGGCGATGTACTTTGGGCGCAAGCACCGCGAGACGATGCAGGCCGTGCGCGAGCGCACCGGCGATCCGCTGGCGCAGCCCAGCGCCGACGAACTGGCCGCGGACCAGATGATCTTCCAGGAAGTGCTGCGCCGCCTCTGCATAGACAGCGGCGCCTGCGTGGTCGTCACCGACCAGATCGGGGCCAAGGGGCTGGAAGAGCGCGAGGAGAACGAACTGGGCCGCGTGCTGCCGATGACGAGCGGCGGCCTGGAGTACTTCGTGGACGTGATGGTCGAGGCCAGCGTGCGCGTGGTCGACTTCGAGACCGAGCGCGTGTTCCGCGTCGTCAAGACCAACAGCCCGGCCTTCCCCATCGGCATGGAGTTCATCAACCCCACGTTCGCCGACTTTCTGGCCCAGCTTGGCGAAGGCGTGGTGCTGACCGCGCCCGCCCCGGAGCCGGACGTGCCCGAACTGCTGGACGAGCCGGCGCCGCCCGCGCTGCTGCGTCCCGCCGGTCCGACGCTGGACGACCTGCGCGCCCTGGCCCAGGAGCACGGCCTGCGCGAAGCCGACCTGGTGGTGGCCGCGCGGCACTATTGTAACGGCAAGAGCGACCTCACCCGGCTGACGGGCGACGAGATCGCGGACCTGCACCACCGCCTGCTGGCGCGCGTGGAGAAGCAGGCGGCCGCCGCCGTCCCGGTCGAGGAAGCCCCGGCCCTGGCCGCCGCGACCAACGGCGCCCGCCCGCGGCAGCGCCGCGCGTAAGGCGCCCCGGCGCACACAACCGAGCAAACAAAGGCGGCAGCTAGACTGGTCTAGCTGCCGCCTTCGGCTTTGCCGGACCTCCTGGGCAAGCGATACGCTGACGACCAACGAGTACGGCGCGATAAATCGCGCGGCTACACAAGAGGTCGGTAAACCCGGCGCTTACTCCTCGGTGATGACCTCGCCGGTGATGACCTGCGGCGCGGTAGCCTCGGCCGTAGCCGGCTCCGGAATGGATTCCACGGCCTCCGGCTCGGCGGGCGCGGGGGCACTGGCGGACGTGGCGCGGGCGCCCGCGCCGCCTACGGCGGCTTCCATGAGTTGCTGGATGCGGCCCACCATGCCCGCCGGGTTGGGATGCAGCCCTTCCTGCAGGAGCGCGCTGTCGTAGAGTTGCTCGATGATCAGGTCCACCGTGGGATCGGCAGGATTTGCCTGCACGCGGGCAGCAAGGCCCCGGATCAGCGGGCTGCTGCGGTTCAACTCCAGGATCTTCTTGGGCACCTCGTATTGCTGATCCATGTAGCGACGCACCCGCTGCAAATCGCGGTCGGCGCCGGGCGGGGAGACCAGGCGGCAGGGGCTGGCGGTGAGCGTCTTGCCCTCGCGCACTTCCAGCACGCGGTCGCCCAACACCTCGCGCACGCGCAGCAGCAGCGGCGCGAAGTCGGCGCCGGAGAGCGCGGCGGGCTGCGCGGCCTGGGTCGCCTCGTCCAGCGGCGGCAGGCTGATGTCGGGGTCGTCGGCGTTGCGCAGCTTCTTCCCGGCGAACTCGGTGAGGCTGACGGCCACGAAGCTGTCAATCGGCTCGATGAAGTAGAGCACTTCCAGGCCGCGCGCCTTGAACGGGTCCAGGTGCGGGCTGGCCGCCGCCGAACGCTGATCGTCGGCCAGGACGTAGTAGATGGCGTCCTGCTCCGGCGTCATGCGGTCCACATAGGCTTGCAGCGAAGTCAACTCGTCGCCGGTGGTCGCCGAGGATGGGTAGCGCAGCAGGCGGGCCAGCGGTTCGCGGGCGCCGGGGTCCGTCGCCACGCCCTCTTTGAGGTAGACGCTGAACGCCGTCCAGAAGGTGCGATAGTCGTCGGGCGCATCGGCGGCCAGGCGCTCCAGTTCGCTCTGCACACGCTTGGTCAACAGGTTGCGCATGCGCTCCATCACGCGGTTACTCTGCAACTGCACCGTCTCGCGCGAGATGTTGAGCGGCAAGTCCTCGGAGTCCACGACGCCGGTCACGAAGCGGAAGTGCTTGGGCAGCAGATCCGTGCAATACTCCTGGATCAGCACGTTGTGCGAATAGAGTTGCAGCCCCTCCTCGGTGCGCAGGCGCATGATACCCTGGTCACGGTGGCGCGGGATGTAGACCAGCGCCCGCACCTGCACCGGGGCGTCGGTGACGAGGTGGATATGGCTCAGCGGCGGCTCCGGGTCGAAGGTCAGTTGCTTGTAGAACTCGGTGTACTGCTCCTCCGTGACCTCTTTGGGCGCGCGCCGCCAGGGCGCCGTCTGGCGGTTGACCGGCTTGTCGCCGTCGCCCACGTAGATGGGGAAGGCGATAAAGTCAGAATGCTTGCGGATGATGTTTTCCAGGCGCCAGGTGTTGGCGAACTCGGCGGCGTCCTCGCGCAGGGTCAACTCGACCGTTGTGCCACGCGTGGCCTTATTGGCCGGGCCGATGGTGTAGGTGTTTTCGCCGCGCGTCACCCACTCGACCGCCTCGGCGTCGGGCCGGTAGGAGCGCGAGATGACGCGCACCTCGTCGGCGACCATGAACACGGAGTAAAAGCCGACTCCGAACTGGCCGATGATGTCGGCGCCGTGCTTGGGGTCTTGCTCCAAGCGGTTCAGGAAGCTCATCGCGCCGGAGTGGGCAATGGTGCCCAGGTTTTCGATCAACTCCTCGCGGGTCATGCCGATGCCCGTGTCGCTGACGCGCACAATGCGCGCGTCCTTGTCCACGGTGATGCGGATGGCTAGCTCGGCGTCCGGGTCGAGGATGTCCTGGTTGGTGAGTTGTTCAAAGCGCAGCCGGTTCAGGGCGTCCGAGGCGTTGGAGATCAACTCGCGCAGGAAGATTTCGCGCTCGGTATAGAGCGAGTGGGCGAGGATATTCAACAACTGGCGGATCTCGGCGCGGAACTCCAGCGATTCGGTCGCCGGTTGCGGGCCGGCTGTCGCTTCGGCGTCTGCCATAACGGTCTCTCCCTCCTTAAATCCAGTGGTTTCTTCGCCGTAGGAGCCGGTTTCAAACCGGCCCCTGCATAATTGCCGTTCGCTGTAGGAGCCGGTTTGAAACCGGCCCCCACGCTGATTCTACCGCTTGTGGGCGGCGATTTCAAATCGGCCCGCCGGGGACCCCGCTACGGGCCGGGGTTGGTATAGACCGTGACCTGGGTGCGCGCGACCTCCGTACCGCCGGCATTGTAGCCAATCGCCATGATGAGGTGGCGCCCCGGAATGGCCTGCCACTGGATCTGGAACGTGTCCTGGCCCTGGGCCGTGCTGACGTTCCAGCCGTCCACATAGAAATCGACGCGGGTGATGCCGCTGCCCGGTCCGGCGGCCACGAGCACATTCATGGTCGAGGCGTTGACGCTGGCCTGATCCTGCGGGTAGAGGATGGTGAAGGACGGGCGTGGCGTGGCCGTAGGCGTGGGTGGATCGGCCACGCTGATCTGCACCGGCTCGCTGGTGGCCCGCCGACCGGTGGCGCTGTAGGCCACGGCTTCGAGCGTGTGATCGCCGCCTGTCGCCGTCCAGGTCGCCTGGTAAGGGGCGTCGTAGTCCACGGCGATGCGCACATTGTCCACGTAGAACTCGACCCCCGCCAGATCCTTCGGCCCGTTGACCGTGGCGGCCAGCGCGACCTGATTGCCGCTGAGGAAGGGCTGCCCGGCGGTGGGCGCGGTCAGTTGCACCTTGAGCGGGGTGCGCTCGATGCTGACCTGGACCAGGTACTGGCGGCGCTGCTGCTGATGGTTCGCCACGGTCAGGCGCAGGGTATAGGGGCCTTCCGGCAGGCCGTTGGTGTTCCAGATCGCCAGCACGCCGTCGCGCACGCTCACCGTCGTCTGCCCATTGATGGCTACCCAGTTGGCCGGGGCCGCGCCCGCGCCGTATTCCACCGTATAGTAGTCGAAGTTCGTGGCGGCGGCGTTGCCGGTGATCGTGACCTGGCCGCCGACCCCCGCGCCGGAGCGCGGCGCGGTAATGTTGACCACGCCGCCCGGCAAATCGTCGTCGCGGACCGGGGTGATGCGCGGCACCGGGTTGGGGATCTGGATGGGCGGCACCAGGCCGGGCACCGGCGTCTCCTGGATGTCGGGTGTGGGCGGCTCCGTGGGCACCGGCGTCGGGAAGCAGCAGATCGCCGTCGGCGGGAAGAGCGTCTTGGGCTGGGTAGCCGCCCAATCGTTATAAATGGGCGGCAGCACCAGGTAGGGCCGGTCGATGACGAACTGTGGCGGGCAGTCCTCGTTCGCCAGCATGGGCGTCGATTGGGCAAGGCAGATCTTGTACATCTTGTGCAGATCGCACTCTTGCTTCGGCTCGGTCCCGGCGATGAACAGTTCGTTGACCAGGTCGGTATCGGCGGCGCTCGGCAGCATGCCGGAGACGGCGCAGACGGCCACCCGGTGCAGGCCCGGCGGTTCCGGGAAGTTGATCGGCGGGCCGGCTTCGTCGGGCTGGAGCAGCATCTTCTCCAGTTCGGGATCGGCGAACACGCCCTCCATGAAGTTGTGCCAGATCGGGCCCGCGCCCCGCGCGCCGGCCACTTTCGCCATGGGCTGGCCGTTGTTGTTGCCGACCCATACCCCGGTCACGAGATCGGGGGTATAGCCCAGGATCCAGCTATCGCGGTAGTTCTCGGTGGTGCCGGTCTTGGCGGCAGCGGGGCGACTGAGCTTCATCGCGCTGTCGGCGCCGAACAACGGCGTGCGAGCTTTGTTGTCGGAGAGAATATCGGTGATCAGGTACGCCTGCTGGGGCGTCACGGCGGTCACAGCTTTGGCCTTGTCCGGGTCGAAATGGTAGAGGATATTGCCGGCGCCGTCGCGCACTTCCAACAGCGCCACAGCGGGCATATGCACGCCCCGGTTGGCGAAGGTGCCGTAGGCGCTGGTCATGTCCAGCAGCGAGACGTTGGCGCCGCCCAGGGTCAGCGAGAGGCCATAGGCGCTGGGATCCTGGTTCAGGCTGGTGATGCCCATGGCGCGGGCGGTTTGCAGCACGTCGGGGATGCCGACTTCGCGCAGCATCTCGACGGCGGGCACGTTCAGCGAGTTGGCGAGCGCCGTGCGGATCGATACCGGGCCGCGCCATTGGAGATCGTAGTCCTTCGGCGCGTAGGGCGGCTGATTGGCCCCGCCGTCGAACTGCAACGGAATGTCGGGCAACATCGACGCCGGCGTGTAGCCCTTCTCGAACGCGGTGACATAAGTGAACGGCTTGAAGGCCGAACCGGGTTGCAGCGGGGCGACGGCCACGTTGACCTGGCCGTAATCGGGGTTGGCGTAGTCGATGCTGCCCAGCATCGCCATAATCTCGCCGGTGCGCGGATTGATCGCCACCACGGCGGCGTTGCTGGCCTGATCGTTCTTCAGCGCATCGATCTGCGCGGCGGCGGTGCGGCGGGCCAGTTCCTGGAAGCCCAGGTCAATGGTCGTGAACACGCGCAATCCCCCCCGGTTGACCATGTCCGGGCCGTACATATTATCCAGCAGGGCGCGCACATAGTTGACGAAGTGAGGCGCCTGCGAGGGGCCGGCCTCGGCCACCGTGGGCACCGGATGCACATCCTCGGCGGCCGCTTTGGTCGCCTCCGCCTGGGTGATGTAGCCCGACTTGACCATCTGGTCGAGCACATATTCCTGCCGAATCTTGGCTTCGCGGTAATTGGTGTGCGGGTCATAGTAGGACGGCGCCTGCGGCAGCCCGGCCAGCATGGCTGCCTGGGCCAGGTCGAGGTCCTTGGCCGCCACGCCGTAGTAGACCTGCGAGGCGGCGGAGACGCCATACGCCTGCGCGCCGTAGTAGATGTCGTTGAGATAGATTTCGAGGATCTTATCTTTGCTGTAGGTCTCGCTGACCCGGTTCGCCAGGATCGCCTCGCGCACCTTGCGGCGGAAGGTCGGCTCGTCCTTTTCGGGCAGCATGGCTCCGCGCACCAGTTGCATGGTGATGGTGCTGGCCCCGCTGCTGCCCTGGCCCGACAGGTTGATGTAGACCGCGCGCAGGATGCTTTGCAGGTCCACGCCCGCGTTCTCGCGGAAACTGGCGTCCTCGGCGGCGATGGTGGCGTTGATCAGGTCGGGCGGCAGTTGTTCGATGCCCAGGTAGGTCCGCTTGCCCAGCGTCGGGTCGCTGATCTCATAGAGCAGGCCGCCGTGGCGGTCGTAGATCTTGGTGCTCTGGAACTCGGTGGGGTGCAGGCTGGTGACGGAGGGCAGGCCGTCGGTGAAGTAGGACCA
>JAICKM010000208.1 GCA_025927935.1 Chloroflexia bacterium
TGCCGGGCAACGCGGGCAACCTGCCGCTGCTAGGCTTCGGCCTGTGGGACTATCCGGGCATCAGCGTCGTGGTCGAAGCGATCCTGGTGCTGGCGGGGGCGTTCCTCTACTGGCGCGCGGCCATCGCGCTGCCCGCGCCGTCGATCCGGGCCAGCCAGTCGTACCGCACGCGCGCATTCACCACAGCCCTGGTCGTCGCCGTGCTGATGGTCCTCTCGCTCGTCACCGACTATTTCGGCTTCCTCCAGTAACCTGCCCGCGGGGACGGTCGGCCAGGCGACCGTCCCCGCGCCGCGCCTCATTCTACCCCACCGGCCGGCGGACGCAAACAGCGCAGGAGCGACTCCATGCAATACGGCATCTCGGTCCCCAACTTCGGCGCCTACTTTGACCCGCGCCTGCTGGCTGCGCTGGCCCGCGACGCGGAGCGGGCCGGTTGGGATGGCTTCTTCCTCTGGGACCATCTGCTGGGCTTCTATCCGGGGCCGGTGCCCGTGGTGGATCCGTGGGTGGCGCTGGCGGCCATCGCCCTGGCGACAGAGCGTGTGCGCATCGGCCCCATGGTGACGCCGCTGCCTCGGCGGCGCCCGACGAAGCTGGCCCGCGAGACGGTCTCGGTAGACCACCTGTCGGGCGGGCGACTCACGCTGGGCGTGGGTATCGGCGCCATGCCCTACGAGTGGGATTACCTGGGCGAGGAAGCGGATCTGCGGGTGCGCGGGGCCATGCTCGACGAGGGTCTGGAGGTGCTGACCGGCCTGTGGAGCGCCCAGCCCTTCCGGCATGTGGGCACCCATTATCACATCGCGGGCAATCCGCCGGACGCGGAGTGGGGCGCGATTTTCGGGCCGCCGCCGTTGCAGACCCCCCGTATCCCCATCTGGGTAGGCGGGATCTGGCCGCACAAAGCGCCCTTCCGCCGCGCCGCCCGCTGGGACGGTGTCTGCCCCGACGGACCGGGCCGCCCGCTGGCGCCCGACGAGGTGCGCGATCTCGTCGCCTATATCGACGCGCACCGCACCAGCGCCGGTCCCTTCGACGTGGTCATTGCCGGCGCCACACCCGGCGCCGATGCAGCCCAGGCTGCGGCCATCGCCGGAGCGCAGGCGGCGGCGGGGGCCACCTGGTGGATCGAGGGCATCAACCCCTGGCGCTTCGGCTGGAACTACCCGGACCCCTGGCCTGTGGAGGCCATGCGCGAACGCATCGAGCAAGGACCGCCCAAAGGATAAGCTGCTCCCGAAATGGTGTAATAACTGGCGGGCGGGCGCGTAATAATCCATGTGAGGGGGCGCTCGTGCCGGCTTCCCACGGGCCGGGCGTTGCGCGGCCCGCGTTTGGCAGGCCGGGCTGCGTATGTTATAATGGATGACGGTGGCCTCTTATGGGCCGGCTACGATGTTCTATGAGTCTCTCCCCAGCGCATCACCCGATCGCGTTGTCAAAGAAGACACACCCAGTTCAGGAGACTTTTGTGATCGACGGCAAACTATCGTTGATACTTCCTGCGCATAACGAGGAACCCAATATCGGGGCCGTCGTGCGGCAGGCAACCGACGTGCTCCCCACGCTCTTTACGGATTATGAAGTGCTGGTCGTTGACGACGGCAGCAAGGACCGCACCGGCGAGATCGCCGATGAACTCGCGGCGGAGAACCCGCATGTGAAGGCGCTGCACCATCCCAAGAACCGGGGCTACGGCGGCGCCCTGACCACCGGCTTCACCAATGCGACCGGCGATTACCTGATGTTCATGGACTCGGATCGGCAGTTCGATATCCAGGACCTGGAGAATCTGACCCCCTATATCGGCAGTTACGATATCGTCGCCGGGTATCGCATCAAGCGCAACGACCCGTATTATCGTTTCCTGATCGGCTCCGGCTTCAACCAGATGGTCAAGTTGCTGTTCCAGGTCAATCTGCGGGATATCGACTGCGGGTTTAAGGTCTTCAAGGCCGAGGTGCTGCGCGGGATGGACCTGGAAAGCCCCGGCGCGCTGATCAATACGGAGATCCACGCCAAGGCCAACGTGCAGGGCCGCAGCCTGGTTGAGGTGGGCGTGAACCACTACCCGCGCCTGGAGGGCGAGCAGTCGGGCGCGTCGATCAAGGTGATGTTCCGGGCGGTGCTGGAGACGTTCCGCCTCTGGGGCCGCATGCGCGGCTACGTCCCGCCGGACGGCAATATTGTCGTGGCGCCGGCCTCGGCGCGCGGCATCGTAACCCTCGGCGCCCTGATGCTGGTCGGGTTCGCTATGTTTGTCTTCTTGTTGACACGGATCGCCCGCCGCCGCGACTAGCCGGCCATCCCCAGCGACCTTTCGACGACCTCAGTGTCAGCAGCCAGTCCGGGCCTGTCCCGCCGGCGCGGCGCTGAGGTCTCGTCTATACATAGGAGGCATGCAATGGCGCATGGCCCCAGTTCGCCGGGCGGGCCGCTCGCCCTCGGCGATCCGGATCATCCCCTCGGCAGCGCGGACCTGGCCTGGGTTGCACGCCGGCCGTTCGAGCCGGGCGCCGACCCCCTGCTGGTACTGCACCCCACCGCCGCGACCCGCGTGGACCGCGCGGCAGCCATTGTCGAGCACATCGTGGACAGCCGGCAGGTGGTCTACGGCATCACCACCGGCTTCGGCGCGTTCAAGGACCGGGTAATTCCCCTGCCCGACCTGGCCCGCCTGCAAACGAACCTGATCACCAGCCAGACTGTCGGCGTCGGCCCGGCCTTGAGCCGCGAGGAAACCCGCGCACTGATGATCGCCCGCGCGCAGACGCTGGCCCTCGGTTATTCCGGTTTGCGCGGTAGCACGCTGCAACTGCTGATCGATATGATCAACCGCGGCGTGCATCCGGTCATCCCGGCGCAAGGCTCGGTCGGCGCCAGCGGCGACCTGGCTCCGCTCTCGCACATGGCTCACGCGATGATGGGCGGCGGCCTGGCCGAATACCAGGGCACGGTGCGGCCCGCCGGCGACGCCTTGCGGGCGGCGGGGCTAGCGCCGGTCGAACTGATCGCCAAGGAAGGGCTGGCGCTCTGCAACGGCACCGCGCAGATCAGCGGGCTGCTGGCGCTCGCCACCGCCGACGCGGCGAACCTGGCCCTGACCGCCGACATCTGCGGCGCGCTCTCGTTCGAGGCGTTGCAGGGCATCCCCACCGCGCTCGATCCGCGCATCCATGCGGCGCGCGGCCAGGGCGGGCAGATCGCCGCCGCCGCGCACCTGCGCGCCCTGCTGGCGGGCAGCGCGTTTGTCTGGCCGGACCATGTGGCCTTGCGCGAACCGGATGCCGCGGGCAGCGGCGGCCCGGCCCCGGCGGCGCACAAGGTGCAGGACGCCTACTCGCTGCGCTGCATGCCGCAGGTGCACGGCCCGGCCCGCGACGCCCTGGCCTATGTGCGCGGCATCGTGGAGACCGAACTGAACGCCGCCGTGGACAACCCGCTCATCTTCGGCGCGGGTGCGGTGGGCCTGGACGAGGAAGTGGCTGTGCTGTCGGGCGGCAACTTCCACGGTATGCCGGTGGCGGTGGCCGCCGACTTCCTGGGCATCCCCTTCTGCGGCGTGGCCTCGATCAGCGAGCGGCGCCAGGCCCGGCTGACCGATGTCCACGAGAACGGCGGCATCCTGCCGCCGTTCCTGATCGCCAACGGCGGGCTGAACTCGGGCTTCATGATGATGCAGTACAGCGCCGCCGCCCTGGTCTCCGAGAACAAGAGCCTGGCCCACCCGGCCAGCGTCGACTCGATCCCGACCTCGGCCAACCAGGAGGACCATGTGAGCATGGGACCGATTGCCGCGCGCCACGCACGGGCCATCATGCGCAACACCACGCTGGTGCTGGCAATAGAACTGCTGACCGCCGGGCAGGCCATCGACCTGCGCCGGGAGGCGGCGGGCACGCCGTTGCGCCTGGGCCGCGGCACCCAGGTCGCTTACGCCCTGCTGCGCGAGCGCGTCGCCTTCCGCACGGAGGACGCGCCCTTCTCCGCCGACATCGCCTGGGCCGACGAGTTAATCAGCAGCGGGCGGCTGGTGCGCGAGGTGGAGGTCGCGCTGGATCAGGACGTGTAGTTGCGCCCACCTATTGCTGTCGTTATACTGAATTATCAGTATTGCCGTAGGAGGCTAAAATGAGCGATACAATGATTCTGGAACTTGACCAGTCTGGCGTCGTGGCGCTGCCACAAGCCCTGCGCGACCGTTATCACCTGCAACCGGGGGATAGCCTAACCTTACTCGATCTTGGCGGAGTCTTTGTGCTCAGCCCCCGCCGCTCTGAAATTGATGAGATTGCGAATCAGATGAAAGCGGAATTTGTTCGGCAAGGCGAGACACTAGAAAGCCTGCTTGCTGCGGCGCGCGAAGAGCGTGATGGCATCACTCAGTAGACGGCGTATCTTCCTCGACACCAGCACCATCTTTGCCGGCGTGTGGTCGGAAACAGGCGGCGCGCGGATGCTATTCAAGCTAGCAGAAGCAGGGAATATCGATCTGCTTGTAAGTGCGGAAGTCCTGACGGAAGCCGAGGCAGTCATCCGACGGAAAGCCCCGAGCAACCTGGCATTCCAAACTCTGCTTCTTGATCGCGCTCGCGTCAGCATGGTTCCAGCCGCAGATTCGGATATCCTACAGCAGTGTGAAGTGCTCGTTAGCGACCAGGCCGATGCAGTGATCGTCGCCGCAGCCTGGGCGGCACGGCCTGACTATTTTGTGACGCTGGACCGCCGCCACCTGCTGGGCAATGCGTCATTGGGAGCGGCTGTCCCCTTCCCGATTGGGACGCCGGGCGACTGCTTGGCTTGGTATCGTGAGCAATTAGCGCCGGAATGAATTTGGCCCATCCACCCGGTGCCTGTTGTCGAGCGTCCACCATCCACAGCAAAGGAGAAGGACCATGACCCAGAGTATCGAAACAAAGCCCGGCGTGCCCGCCCAGGACGCCCAGGTGGCGCCGCGGCCCATGCGCGCGCCGCGGGGGACCACGCTCAACTGCAAGGGCTGGTTGCAGGAAGCAGCCTATCGCATGTTGCAGAACAACCTCGACCCGGAGGTGGCCGAGCGCCCCGATGAGCTGGTGGTCTACGGCGGGCGGGGGCGGGCGGCGCGAAGCTGGCCCGCGCTGCTCAAGATCCTGGAGATGCTGCGCACGCTGGAAGACGACGAGACGCTGCTGGTCCAGTCGGGCAAGCCGGTCGGCGTGTTCCGCACCCATGCCGACGCGCCGCGCGTGCTGCTGGCGAACTCGCTGCTGGTGCCCGCCTGGGCCACGCGCGAGTCATTCGACCGGCTGGAAGCCGCCGGGCTGACCATGTACGGGCAGATGACCGCCGGGTCGTGGATTTACATCGGCACGCAGGGCATCTTGCAGGGCACCTACGAGACCTTCGCGCAGGCCGCGCAGCAGCATTATGACGGCACCCTCGCCGGGCGGCTGGTCGTTACGGCGGGGCTGGGCGGCATGGGCGGTGCGCAGCCGCTGGCCGTGACCATGAACGGCGGCGTGGCGATCTGCGTGGAGGTCGATCCCACGCGCATCCAGCGGCGGCTCGACACGCGCTATCTGGACGTGGCGGCGACCAACCTGGACGAGGCGCTGCGCCTGGCGGACGAGGCGGTGCGCGACCGGCGCCCGCTCTCTATCGGCCTGCTGAGCAACGCCGCCGCGATCATCCCGCAACTGGCGGCGATGGGCCGCGTGCCCGATATGCTGACAGATCAGACCTCGGCCCACGACCCGCTGCGTGGCTATGTCCCGCTGGGCCTCAGCCTGGAGGAAGCCGCCGCCCTGCGGCAGAGCGACCCCGATGGTTATGTCAAGCGGACGTTCGAGAGCATGGCGACCCATGTGCGCGGGATGCTCGACTTGCAGCGCCAGGGCGCGATCACCTTCGACTACGGCAACAACATCCGCCAGCAGGCGTACCAGCAGGGCGTGACCGATGCCTTCAACTTCCCCGGCTTCGTGCCCGCCTATATCCGCCCGCTGTTCTGCGAGGGCTACGGGCCGTTCCGCTGGGCGGCCCTCTCCGGCAATCCCGCCGACATCGCCAAGATCGACGACATGGTGTTGCGCGAGTTCGGCGGGCGGGAGGCCGTGCGCCGCTGGATCACGCTGGCGCGCGAGAAGGTGGCCTTCCAGGGGCTGCCCGCGCGCATCTGCTGGCTGGGCTACGGCGAACGCGCCCACTTCGGGGCGCAGGTCAACGCGATGGTGGCACGCGGCGAGTTGGAGGCGCCTATCGTCATCGGGCGCGACCATCTCGACACCGGCTCGGTGGCCTCGCCCAACCGCGAGACGGAGAGCATGCGCGACGGCTCGGACGCCATCGCCGACTGGCCGATCCTCAACGCCCTGCTTAACGCGGTCGGCGGCGCCACCTGGGTCAGCGTCCACCACGGCGGCGGCGTGGGCATCGGCTACAGCCTGCACGCGGGCCAGGTGATCGTGGCCGACGGCACCGACGCGGCGGCGGCCCGCCTGCAGCGCGTGCTGACGACCGACCCCGGCCTGGGCGTCCTGCGCCACGCCGACGCGGGCTACGACCTCGCCATCGCCACGGCGGAACGCACGGGCCTGCGCATCCCCATGCGCGAACCGCTGGCCGAGTGAGCGGCGGGCGGTGGTCAGTGGTCCGTCCAATATGGTAAGCTATAGGCGAACATAGTATATCGGTGTTCTGAGAGCGCAGCGAAGCGTCCCGTCTCGACTACCGGAGACGGAGATGCTTCGCTGCGCTCAGCATGACAGGGCTTGCTTACATTTTGTGATGCCGGCAGAGATCGGTCCCGGTCCTGGGTAGCAGGCGCTATCAGTCGTACTGACCACTGACCACCGACCACTGACCACTCGTCTTCTAGAGGAGTAGACTTTGCGCGAAGAGCTAATCTATTACCCGCCCGACTTCAGCGCGACCGTGCTGGAGGAAGCGCCGGGGGTGACGACCGAGGCCGCGGCGGCGGACGGCGTGGTGCCGCGGACCTTTTACGCGACGACGAACTATCCCACGTATGTCAAGCACGCGGGCGCGTGGCGGCTGGTGAAGCGCCAGCGCATGGACGCCGCCATCGTGCAGAACCCGGAGACGGGCGAGTTCGAGTGTACCGAGATGCGCAAGGTGCGCGCCGGGCAGCCGGTGATTGTCGGCAGCGCCGAGGACGGCGGCACCGGCGTGCTGGTGCACAGCAACGGCTTCCAGCCAGTGAGCGGGGTGGCGGCCGCCGCGGATGCTTTCGGCTTCATGTCCACCGGGCCGTCACGCGAGCGCCCGCTCAACTACCGGCGCATTGCCCAGGTGATCGCCAACCACAAGAACCCGAACGGCCACACGATCTGGGTGCTCGGCCCCGCCGTGGTCCATTCGGGCTCGCGCGAGGCTATGTCCTGGCTGATCGACCACGGCTATGTCGCCACCATCTTCGCCGGGAACGCGCTGGCGACACATGACATCGAGTACGCGCTGTACGGCACAGCGCTGGGCATGGACCGCGAAGGCCAGGCCATCGCCGGGGGCCACCGGCACCATATGGACGCGATCAACGCCGTGCGCGGGACCGGGTCGATTGCCGCCGCCGTCGAGGCGGGGCTGATCAAGAACGGCATCATGTACAGCGCCACCAGGAACGGCATCCCGTTCGTGCTGGCCGGGTCGATCCGCGACGACGGGCCGCTGCCCGAAGTGCTGACCGATGCCCTGGACGCGCAAGACGCCATGCGCGGCTACACGCAGCAGGCCACGCTCGTGGTCATGCTGGCGACGATGCTGCACTCCATCGCCACGGGCAACATGATGCCAACCTTCGTGGAGAAGGGCGGCACGCTGCACCCGGTGTACACGGTCGCGGTCGATGCCGCCGAGATGGTGATCAGCAAGCTGATCGACCGGGGCACGCACCAGGCTTTCGGCATCGTGCGCAACGCCGATGACTTCCTCGTCCGTATCGTCCAGGAACTACAGAAATTGGAGGCCGAGCATGAGCGCGATCACGCTCCAGGCGCTGCTGAGCCGCCTGCCCGCTAGCTGGGGCGACGTGCGGCAGGCCGGGGCGGATCCGGCTGCGATCACCGTCACCGGGGTGGCCGAGGACTCGCGGCGGGTGCAGGCGGGCACGCTCTTCCTGGCGCGCAAGGGCCGCGGCACCGACGGCCATCGCTATATCCCGCAGGCGCTGGCCGCCGGAGCGACCGCCGTGGCCGGGGAACTGCCGCTCGCGGAGCTACCCGCCCCGCTGCCGCCGGAGGTGCCCTACTTGCAGGTGGCGGAGGGGCGCACCGCCTTCGCCCTGCTGTCGGCGGCGTTCTACGACTTCCCCAGCCGCAAAATGACCATCGTGGGTGTGACGGGCACCGACGGCAAGACGACGACCAGCACCTTCGTGCACAGCATCCTGACCGCCGCGGGCATGCGTACCGGCCTGATCACCACCATCTCGGCGCTGATCGGGGAGGACGCACTGGATACCGGCTTCCACGTGACCACGCCCGAAGCGTTCGACCTGCAAGGCTACCTGGCCCAGATGCTGGACGCGGGTTGCACCGCCGCCGTGGTCGAGACGACCTCGCACGGCCTGGATCAGGCGCGCGTGGCCTATGTGGACTACGACGTATCGGTCGTGACCAACGTCACCCATGAACACCTGGACTGGCACGGCTCGTGGGAGAACTACATGGCGGCCAAGGCGCGGCTGTTCGACGCGCTGGGCACGACGGCGCGCAAGCCGGGCGTCGCCAAGACCGCGGTGCTGAACCAAGACGACCGCTCCTATGCATACCTGCAAGATAAGCCCGCGGACCGGGTGTTCACCTACTCGTTAGGCGAGGTGGGATCGGCCACCTGCACGGCAAGTGACATCCAGGTGGCACGCGAGGGGACACGTTTCACCCTGCACACGCCGGAGGGCACGGTGCCGGTGCAACTCCACCTGCTGGGGCGCTATAACGTCGCCAACGCGCTGGCCGCCGCCGCCGCCGGGCTGGCCTGCGGGGCATCCCTGGAGGCCATCGCCGCCGGGTTGGGCGCGGTAGAGCGGGTGAAGGGGCGCATGGAGTGGGTGCATAGCGGCGAGTTCGACGTGGTGGTGGACTTCGCGCATACGCCCAACGCGCTCGAAGAGACCTTGCGCCTGGCCCACGCGCTGGTGCCGCCAGGCGGGCGGGTGATCGCCGTGTTCGGCTCGGCGGGGTTGCGCGATGTCGCCAAGCGCCGGCTGATGGGCGACGTGGCGGGCCGCCTCGCCGATGTGACCGTGGTGACGGCGGAGGACCCGCGCACGGAGGATGTGGAGGCGATCAACGCCGAGATCGCGGCGGGCATCGCGGCGCATGGGCGCGCGGAAGGCCGCGACTTCGTATGTGTGGCCGACCGGGCCGCGGCTATTGCCCGCGCCGTGGAGATGGCCCGACCCGGCGACCTGGTGGTAACGTGCGGCAAAGCGCACGAGCAGTCGATGTGCTACGGCACCGACGAGACGCCCTGGGACGAGTTCGCCGCGGCGCGGGCCGCGCTGGCCGCGCGGGGCCTGGCCCCTGCCGGTCCAGAGTAACTCCACCTTGTGGGACACAATTCTATAGTGGTCCGTTTTCAATCCGTCTGAACGACCCTGTAGGAGGTCTCACAACATGAACCCGCGAGGCATGGGTACCGCCCTTGCCGTCCTTGGATTGATCTTCCTGGTCGCGTGCGATGCCGGCCCCGGTGCGCCGGCATCGCCCACCGCGATCCTCCCGACGGCAACATCCCA
>JAICKM010000011.1 GCA_025927935.1 Chloroflexia bacterium
GACCAGCAGCCACTCGCCGGTGAGGGGATTGCGCCGGCGGTGGGGCGCGGCGAAGAGCGCGTGCTCGTCCATTCAATCACTCCCTCGTCAGGTACCTGGTGCAGCTTCCGGCGACCTATTGAGTGTAGCGGCGCGATTTATCGCGCCGTACTCGTTGGTCTTTAGCGTGTGCTGTCTCCAACAGGTTGTTGGAAGCTGCACTAGGGCCGATCAACTGTAGGCCGGCAGCCACGATCCGTGCGCGGCGATCAGGTCGTCCACCAGGGACCAGATCTGGTCGAGATCGAGTTCCGCCGCGGCGTGCGGGTCGAGCATCGCCGCGTGGTAAATGTGCTCGCGCTTGCCGGTCAGCGCCGCCTCCACCGTTAGCCCCTGGACGTTGATGTTGGTTTGCATCAGCGCGGCCAGGTGCGGTGGCAGCAGGCCGATATGCGTCGGCTGGACACCGTTTTTGTCCACCAGGCACGGTACCTCGACGCAACAGTCATCGGGCAAGTTGCTGATCAGGCCATGGTTGGCGACGTTGCCGTAAATGACGCGCGGTTGCCCGGTTTCCATCGCGTGAATGATCAACGAGCCGTACTCGCCGGAGTGGTGCGCCTGGCCCGCTTTGCGCTCCGCTTCGGCCTGGGCGCGCAGATCGGCGGCGTATTGGGGATCTTCCTGGGCCACGCGGGCCAGCCGCGCCTGCCGCCGGGCCTGCTCGTAGTGCGGCAAGGCATCCGGGTCGGCGGCCAGCAAGGCTTCGCGCATACTCGCCCAGTCGGCAATCTGGCGCTCGCAGCGGGTGATGTACTCGTCCAGCGGGATGTTGAAGCGGTCGATGAGGTCGGGCCGGTCGCGCTTGATGAACCAGGGCACATACTCGCTGAAGTGCTCGCTCGACTCGGTGACGAAGTAGCCCAGGCGGCGAAACATCTCGTAGCGCACGCGATTGCCGGCCGGCACGCGGCCCTCCTCGACCACCTGCCGGATCAGAGGATAGAGATCCTGCCCGTCGCGCTCCAGCCGCAGGTAGAAGGCCATGTGGTTGATCCCGGCGCACAGATAGCTGATCTCCTCGACAGGCACGTGGATATCGCGGGCCAATTCCTGGCCCGTGTTCTGCACGCTGTGACACAGCCCGACGGTGCGGATCGGACTGGCGCGGTTGATCGCCCAGCATAGCATCGCCATCGGGTTGACATAATTGAGGAAGGTCACATCGGGACAGACTTCCTCCATATCGCGGCACATGTCCAGCAGGACGGGGATGGTGCGTAGGGCGCGCATGATGCCGCCGATGCCCAGCGTATCGGCGATGGTCTGGCGCAGGCCGTACTTCTTGGGGATCTCGAAGTCGACCACGGTGCCCGGTTTGTAGCCCGCCACCTGGATCATACAGATCGCATAGTCCGCGCCTTCCAGCGCCTGGCGGCGATCCGTGGTGGCCTCGATGGTGGGTTGCACAGAGCGACCGGCCGCCAGGCGGTGGGCCATAGCCTCCGAGTCGGCCAGCCGGGCCGGGTCGATATCGAACAGCGTGATTGTGGACCCGGCCAGTTCGGGAAAGGTCAGGATATCGCTGAGCAGGTTGCGGGCAAAGACGGTGCTGCCCGCGCCGATAAAGGTGATCTTGGGCATAGCGGTCGTGGCTATCTCCTTCCTGGATGCGAACCGGCATTCATGCCGCACTTTTGCAGCACACCGGCCATCATCTGCGGGGCGCTCGGTTTGCGGGTCTGCGGCATACGCGCCCTGAGCGGCAATCAGGAAGCCAGCGTGTGCACATCCATCCCTCTTGTTGCTCTCTATATCTTCGGGCCGTGGTCCCACCCGCCTGGCGGGCGGGACCACGGCGATTGCGATCAACGTCTTGCTTATTTAAACACGGCGTTGACCTGATCGTTGGCGTCCTTCAGCACATCGGCGGCTTTGGCCTGTCCCAGGAAGATGCTGTCCATCACCGGCGTCATGATCGAGTTGACTTCCGAGGCATGATCGGCGATCGGGAACAAGAACGTGCCTTTCGGATCGAGCGCCTCTTCGGTGAACGCCGTCACGTCGACGCCGTCGGCCTTGTGCTTCGCCAGGGACGCGTCCACGCCCGACTTAATGGCCGGGAAGACTACGCCGGTCGCGCCGACAGTGTCCTCGCAGGCTGCCGAGGAGGCATACTTCACCCACTGCCAGGCTTCTTCCTGGTGTTTGCTGCCCACCGTGATGGAATCGGCCAGGCCGTTGAACATGGTCTTGCGCCCCTCCGGGCCCTTGGGCAGCAAGCCGAAGCCGACCGGGAACTTTGCGTCCTTCAGGTACTGGTTGACGTTCCAGTCGCCGTCGCTGGTCATCGCGCCCTTACCGGAGGTGAAGAGCGTGCTGGCCTTCAGGCTCGTGATGTCGGCCATCGGGGGGGCCACGCCGTGCACCAGGTTCAGATCGGCCAGCCACTGGATCGCCTCGGCGAACTTGGGATCGTCCCAATAATATTTGGTGCTCCAGGGGCCATCGTTATACTTCCAGCCGTTGGGCACGGTGAGCCAGCTCCACTCGGTCTGACCGTTGGCGCCGCCCGCGCCGACCGGGATAAATCCGTACTGCACGACTTTGGTCTTGTCGAAGTTCGCGCTGGTGGCGTTGTTGCCGTTGGAATCCAGCGTCAGCTTCTGGATCAATTGATAGAAGGTGCCGCCGTCCTTCGGGTTCCAGGTCAGGTCCTTGAACACCGACTCGTCGACCCCGGCCTTCTTGAACATGTCCTTGTTGTAGACAATGGCGACGGTGTCCCAGTCCTTGGGCAGGCCGTAGCGCTTACCGTCTTTCACCCAGAGGTCGGCCAGGCCGGACAGGTACTGGCTGGTATCGACCTTGTCGCGGTCCACGAGGGGCTGGATGTCCACGAGCTGGCCCTTGGTGGCGAATTCGGGGTACTTGGCCAGGTGGTCGGTGAAGACGTCGGGCGCGGTGCCGCCGACCATCCCGGTCTGGAGGTTGGTCCAATAGTCATCCCACCCGAACTGCTCGATTTTGACCGTGATGTTGGGGTTGGCCTTGTGGAAAGCATCGGCGCAGGCCTGGTAGGCCGGTTGCTGGTTAGAGTCCCACAGGCCGTAGCGGATGGTCACGCCGCCCGCGCTCGAACCGCCGCTGTCGCTGGCGGGGGCCGTGGTGGCGGCAGCGCCGCCGCCCGAGGAACTGGGCGCGGTGGTGGGCGCGGCGCCGCCCGACGTATCACCACCGCACGCCGTCAAGATCAGGCTGCTACCGATTAGCATGGTCAGCACAATGGAAGGTTTGCGATGTCGCATCACTTTGCACTCCTTTGGTACGCTAGCTGCTGCATGTCTCCTGTGACCGGATGATGAGCCGCGCTAAGCCGCTGCGCGGCACGGGCGCCCCGGCCGCGAGGGGCGCGGGCGCAATGATCATAGGCAGCACTCCTGTCCTGGTCGCCCATCTCACCCCAGTGATCCTGATAAGCGACAACACCTACAAATCCAGACTACGGTAGCCGGCGGGTAGCTCGCCCCGGTGCTTTTGCTGGGCGGCGGGCCGGTTGAAAATCGGCCCCTACATCCTGACCGCGGTCTCCTCCCGCTACATCGGGCTCATTTGTACCCGGAGAACTGGATCGAGTTGATCACCCGGCGTCCAAGAATGAGGAACAACAGCACGCTCGGTAAGATGCTCAACGCGGCCCCGGCCATGAGGCCGCTCCAGTCGGGGGCGCCCTGTGGCGTGGACGAGCGGAACACGCTCAGGGCCACCGTGAGCACGCGGACATTCTCATCCTGGCCCACCAGGAACGGCCACAGGTAATTGTTCCAGGTGCTGATGAAGGTCAGAATCGCCAGGGTGGTGATCGGAGGGCCGGCCAGGGGCAGCACGATGCGCCAGTAGATGCCCGCCAGGGAGACGCCATCCAGCATCGCCGCCTCTTCGACTTCGTGATTGATCCCCAGGAAGAACTGGCGCAGGAAGAAGACGGCGAACGGCGACATCAGGATGGCGGGCGCCACGATGCCCTGGAAGGTGTTCAACCAGCCCAGGTTGCGAATCAAGACATAGTTCGGGATCAGCGTGACGATGCCGGGGACCATCAGCGCCGAAATGTACAGCCCGAAGATTTGCTCGCGTAGCGGGAAGCGCAGCCGCGCGAAGGCGTAGGCGGCCATCGAGCTGAAAAAGACCTGGCCGACGACGGTCAGCACGGTGACGATGATCGAGTTGCGCAGGTAGAGCCAGAAATGGAGGGCCTGCCCGGATCCGCCGGCCGCCAGCGCTTCCTGCGCGCTGACCAGGCCCAGGACGCGCCGGAAATTATCGAAGGTGAAGCCGACCGGCACCCAGGAGGTCGGGTTGGCGTACAACTCGCGATTGGTGGAGAGCGCGGTGCGCAGCACCCAGTAGAAGGGCACCAGGATGATCAGGATGACCAGGATCAGCGCGGCCCAGGCCAGGATGCGCCCGATCGACAGCGGTTTGCGCTCAACCGTCGTGGGCGCGGCGGTGCGCGCCGCGGTCGTCGTTGCATTAACAGCCATAGGATCTCCTCCTGTAATCGACTAGATGTCGGATTCTCCGGCGCGCAGGAAGCGCAATTGCAGGAAGGTGACGGCGATCAGGATCACGAACAGGATCACCGCAACCGCCGTAGCGTAGCCCATCTGGAAGCGTCCGAACGCGAATTCGTAAATGTACCAGTAGATGACGCGCGTGGCATTCACCGGCCCACCCTTGGTGGTGATAGCGATCGTGTCGAAGATCTGGAACGAGCCGATCACGGTGGTCACGAGCACAAACACCAGCACCGGGCGCAGCAGCGGGATCGTGATGCGGAAGAACATGGTCATTTCGCTGGCGCCGTCGATGGCCCCGGCCTCGTAGATCTCTTTGGGCACCGTCTGCAAGCCGGCGAAGATGAGCAGCGCGGTGTAGCCGGTGTATTCCCAGATGTTAATCCCGGCAATTGCCGGCATGGCCTGCGCCACGGAGCCGAGGAAAGGCTGCCGCGAAATGCCGATGGCCCCGATGAGGTGGTTGATCAGCCCCAGGGTCGGGTCCAGCATCCAGAGCCAGAGCAGGGCGACGACGACCGGCGGCAGCAGCCACGGCACCACCAGCACACTGCGCACCAAGATCGACTGCGTCAGCCGGTTCATGAGCACGGCCAGGCAGGTCGCCAGTACGGTTTGCAGGGGGATGTTGAGCAGCACGTAGTAGACGGTGCGGCCTAGTGATTGCCAGAACTGCGGGTCGGCAATAATCTTCTGGTAGTTGTTCAGCCCGACATAATTCGGCTCCTGGAGCAGGTTCCAGTCGGTGAAGCTGATCTGCAGGCCGCGCAGGGCGGGCCAGGCATAGAAGACGATAAAACCGACCAGGCTGGGCAAAATGAACAGCCAGGCTACCCCCGTTTCCCTGGAGAGCCAGGGCTGGAGCCAGCCTGGGCGTGTCTGCACCTGCTGGGTGGGGAGACTAACCGCGCGATCACTCATACGTTTAACACCTCCCTTTCTCTACTACTAATCCGGACGTGACGGTATGGTCGCTCGCTAGGAGCCGGCATGGTTGACTCGCTCGAATAGCGGCAACGTCTCCAGCGGTGCCGGATAGCCGTCGAGCCGGCGCGGCCCGGCGACGACGGCGCCGGTCCACCAGTCGCGCCACTGCCCCGCCGGGAGATAAATGGATCGCTCGCGCCGGCCCGGCTGCAACACCGGCGCGACCAGGAAGCGCGCGCCCAGGAGAAACTGGTCATCCATCGCGAGAGCCGCCTGGTCGCCGGGCGCGTCCCAGAATACCGGACGCACGACCGGCGCGCCGGACCGGATCGTTTCGTCCATCAGGGTCTGGATGTAGGGAGCGATCTCCTGATGGAGTAGGGTGTAGCGCAGGCAGATCGCATCGGTCGTGGTGTCGAACTGCCAGGGCGGGACGCTAAACTGCATGGCGGGCAGCAGCGCCGTGATCTGGGTCCAGCGGACCATTAATTCGGCGTCGGGGTTCTCGCCGGCGTAGGCGTTGCCGCCGATCATATCGGGCAGGATGAAGGGGTAGCCGATCATGCTCAGGGCCAGCGCCTGGGTCAGCACACTCTGAAGCCCGTTGTCGATACCCCAGCGGCTCCACTTATCCCATTCACGGAAGAAGAGGCCATGGCGCTGACCGCGCCAGCCGCAGCGCACCTCGGTCCAGGTAAAGTTCTCGGCCACCCAGGCCACGTAGTGGTCGGCGTACTGGCGGGGCAGCATCGGCTGCGCGGTCAGCCGATCGCGCGGCACGAAGTTGCCCTCTCCTGCGTCGAACTTGTAGCCGTCCACGCCATACTCGGTCTGCAGCCGCCCCAGCCCGGCGCGCCACCAGGCCAGCGCGTCCGGGTTCGTCACGTCGATCAGGCCGCCGTAACCTTGCCACCAGCGCACCAGCGCCGGGCTGTTATGCGCGGGATGGCGGATCAGGTAGCCGCGTTCCGCCGCCTCGGCGAAGGCGGTACTCTTGGGATGGAAGAAGGGCGGCACCCACAGCGTGACCTTGTAGCCCTGGTCGTGCAGCCGCGCGATCATCCCGCGCGGGTCGGGGAACTTGGCCGTGTCCCAGGCGAATTCGCCGTAGGCCGCTTGCCAGCGGTCGTCGATCTCCATTACCGAGCGCGGATAGCCGTGGGCGATAATGTCGTCAGCGAACTCCAGCACATCGGCCTGGGTCACGGCCATCTTGTAGCGCGCCCAGGTGGTCCAGATGGGCCGGGCGACCAGATCGGGCACCGGCGCGCGGCCGGGATGGCCGAGCGCGGCGACCGCCAGAGCGTGGGCCGCCGGTAGGTCATCGGCCAGCAAGACGTCAAGCACCAGCAGTGGGCCGTGCGCCGGGAGCGGGGCGTCGAGATCCAGGGCGATTGTCGGTTCCGGCAATCGCGCCGCGATTCGTAGCAAGCCATCCCCGCCGAGATTGAGGGTCATTTCCAGCTCGTCCGACTCCTCCTGGGCGAGCAGGGCGGCGCCGCCGGCGGTGAACCAGAGCGGGGTGGTGATGCAACTTGCGCCCGCGTGCCCGTGGTCATAGGGCATCAACGGCTCGGCAAGCACCGGGAGCCGGTCCAGCGGCCAGGGCTGGATGATGCGCTCGCCATGCCCGTACCAGGGCCCGTGCGGCTGCAGAGTCCAGGCGACGCCGACTGCCGGTTGATCGGGGGCGCAACTCCAGCGCAACCGGAAGCCGGCGCGCGTGGGCGCCGCCTCCAGTGTCAACACGGCACCCGGATTGGGTGTGCCGTAGCGGATTGTCACGTGCTCGCCGGTGTGCTCGATACCCAGCACGGCCTGGGCGGGCAGTTCGACTCCGTAGGTCAGGATAAACGCCGGTGCCGGCGCGGACTCGAGCAGGATGCGCTCGCCACGTCTAAAACTGATGCGGCCCGCCGCATCGACGGTCATGCGCCCGGCCGGACTGTTGAGTTCGATAGCCATGCCGCCCCCTCCGCGGAGTCTGAATCCGTGTTGTTTATGGTTTGCCGCCGGCGCTCCGTATCCCCAGCGCGGCCAGCAGCCGTTCGGGCGCCCCTTCCTTGAGCACAAAGGCGTCGGCCCCGGCGGCCAGGGCGGTCGTTTGTTCCGTCGGATACATGGTGAGCACGATGACGATGACGGCGGGCCACTGCTGCTTGATCAGCCGGGTGGCCTGTACCCCATCTAACCCCGGCATCTGCAGATCGATCAACACCACATCCGGCAGGCATTCGGCGACGAGCCGTAAGGCGTCGAGGCCGTTGGCGGCCTCTCCGGCGATCTCGAACTCCGGCCAGGTCCTGAGCAGGGCACGTAATCCCTCCCGCGCGTGTGCGCTATCGTCGACAATGAGCACTCGCGTTGGTTGGGCCATCACCATGCCTCTCCCATATCGCGTATATCAAAGGTTGTCCGTGCGTTAGGTTAGAGTATCGTACCTGATGCCGTGCTTGTCATTAGATAAAAAGCGTATTGACGCATACGTAAAACGCTGATTTCGTGGGTGGTCCGGTGCCGCCATTGCGGGTAGCGCAGCTACCGGAAAATAGGGTAGTGATCTTTACGAGGAGGGGTTCTCATCCGCCAGCGACGCCAGCCCCTCGCGCAGGGCGTAGAGCGCCGCCTGTGTGCGGCTGGCCAGATGCAGCTTGCTCAAAATATTGCTAACGTGCGTGCGCGCTGTGGCTTCGCTGATTCCCAGCGCCGTGGCGATCTGCTGGTTGGTCTCGCCGTGCGCCACCCGGCGCAGTACCTCCATCTCGCGCTCCGTGAGCGGATCGGCCGTCGGCGGACGGGAGGGCGGATGCACCAGCTCTTGCAAAACCTTCTGCGCCACTGTCGGGTGCAGCGATGCCTCGCCGCGGTAGACCTGGCGGATCGCATGGGCCAGTTCGGCCGTCCCGGCATTCTTTAGCGTGTAGCCCAGCGCTCCGGCGCGGATAGCCGGAAAGACCTTATCGTCGGCATCGAAGCTGGTCAGCACCAGGATGCGCGCGGCCGGTTGGCCGGCCACGATCTGCTGAATGGCCGCGATGCCGTCCACTTCCGGCATCACCAGATCCATCAAAATGACATCGGGCCGCAGTCGCGCCGCTTGCTCGACGGCTTCGCGCCCGTCGGCGGCCTCGCCCACCACTTCCATGTCCGGCTCGGTGCCGAGCAGGGCGCGGATGCCTTTGCGGACGATCAGGTGATCGTCGACCACCAGCACGCGGATGCGCGGGGTCATAACGTGACCTCCACTCGTAACCGAGTCCCGGCACCGAGCCGGCTCTGCACGGTCAGCCGGCCGCCCAACTGGGTCACGCGCTCGGCGATGCCCTGTAGCCCCAACCGGCCGGTCTCGCGGACCCCCGCCGGATCAAAGCCGATCCCATCATCCGTAATCTCCAGGATCACCTGGGACGATACCTGCCGCAGCCGCACCAGGATGCACCGAGCGCGAGCGTGTTTGAGGGCGTTGTTGAGCGCCTCCTGCGCGATCCGGTATAGTGCCTGCTCGACACGCGCGGGCAGATCACTCACCCCCTCCACGATCAACTCTGTTTCCAGGTTGGCGCGCCCTTCCACCGCGCGCAGGCGGGCTTGCAGGGCCGCGGCCAGCCCCCCCTGCTCCAGGACCGGCGGGCGGAGTTCGAAGATGAGCAGGCGCATCTCCTCTAGGGCCTCCTGTGCCGTGTCTCGCAGGTCGCACAGATACTCGCCCGCGGTCCCCACATCCCCCGCTGCCAGCAGGCGGTTTGCGGCCTCGGCGTGCAGGGTCACGCTGTACAGCGCCTGGATCACCGAGTCGTGCAGGTCGCGGGCGAGGCGCTGGCGCTCTTCCAGCACAGCCGTGTCCTGGGCCGCGGCGATCAGTTGTTGTTCAATTTCCTGAGTGCGCGCTTCGAGTCGTCGCGCCGGTATCTGCTCGACCTGGACCCGCTCACAGGCCAGCGCCAGCACATGGGCGACCGCGTGCAGAAAGGAGATGTCGGGGCTGGTAAACTTGCGGCGCCGGACGCTGTCCGCACTCAGGAGGCCACAGGGCCCGGTGGGGCCGGGGATCGCAACCCAGATCCCGGCCCGCACATCGTGGTCGCGCAGCAGTGGTGGTTGCGGGACGCGAGTTTCGCTGTCCCAGTCCGTAACCATCAACGGAACAGAGTCCAGCCAGGGGACCGTGGTCGCGCCGGCCGGCGCCACACACATCGTGGCCTGCCCCAGTGCACCGGCCGGCCAGCCGGTCCCGGCCCGCAGGACCAGGACGGCGGTGTCGGCCCGCAGGTCCCAGATGCCGCTATATTCCACGGCGAGGGTCGCGGCGACCAGGGTGGCTGCCTGGTCTCGGAGGGCGGGTAGTTCAGCATCGGCCAGGGCCATGCGGGTCAATTTATCCAGAGCGGCCTGGTGCCGCGTCGCCACGTTCATGGCAGGCCACTCCTGATCACCTGATGCAGGGTCGCCAGCAGTGTGGCGGGGAGGGTGGGCTTGACCAGATAGGCCGCTGCACCGAGTGCGATCCCGCGCCGGCGCTCATCCAGCGTGCTGCAGACGATCAGCGGGATTCCCAGCGCGGCGCACATATGGCTGATCGTCGCCAGCCCGTCCCAGCCGGACGCGGCGAAGATGGCGGGTTCCAGTACCAGCGCCACGATGGGGGTCGTGCGTAGCAGGTCCAGCATGGTCTCCTCGTCGGACGCCGAGATCACGGTGAACGTGGTGCCGAGTGCACGCTGGTAGAGCGTGTTGGTGGCCTGGTCAGGTTCACCGATCAAGACCACATCGCCGGTTGCCGTCATGCCGATCTCCTGTCTGGATGAAACGATCTATGACAGCAGTATAGGGCCGTTGCGGGCATCGATCATTAAGAATCACGCGGTGAACTTGCACAAAAGCGACATGGAGCAGGGAAAGGGGGCTTCAGCGCGGCTGCCAGGCGGACTGCTCGATGACTACGCCGGCGCTGGAGACGTCACGCGGGGCCAGTAACCGTTCGGAGCTTGCGCGACTGCAATGCGTGGCGCGCACCACCCCGGCTTGTGGCGTCAGGGCGGTCCTATCGGACCGCGGCCGGGCTGCCCTAGATTGCGCCCGATCACGCGCCGGGTGATGCGCCGGCGACGCGTCCCTCGGGCGCGTCGCCGGCGGGGGCCCGGTGGGCAAGTTGGGCGCGGAAAGCGCGCGGTGCGCAGCCGACCTCACGGTGGAAGATGTGGCTGAAATAGGCGGCGTTGTCGAAGCCCACCCGCCCGGCGATCTCGGCCACACTGTAACTGGTCGTCAGCAGCAACTCTTTGGCGCGCAGCACCCGGTAGCGGATGAGATACTCCCAGGGCGAGATACCCAGTTCCTGGTGAAAGATGCGCCCCAGGTAATCCTTGCTGACGGCGAGCGCCCCCGCGATGGCCTGCCGGGACAGCGGCTCATCGTGGTGCTGCTGCATGAAGGCGATGGCCTGCTTGACCAGCGCGCTGGTGGGCAGGGGTAGGAGCGCGTCACGGGCCAGGGCGCGGCGCAACGCCTCGGCGAGTTCGCTCTGGGAGAGCACGTCTTTGGTCTGGAAGATGACTCGCGCCTGGGCGAGCCGCCGGATGTCGTCGGGAGCCAGAACCCGGCCACTGAGCACCAGCACCGGCACCGTAGCAATGCGCGGGTCAGCCCGCAGGGCCTCCAGGACGGCGAAGCCGTCAACCTCCGGCATGGTCAGATCAAGCATGACCAGGCTCGGCGTCTCACGGGCGAGGATGTCCAACGCTTCGCGCCCCCCACTGACCTCGCGGACGTAGTAGCCGGGTAACTGCTCGGCGACGATGCGGCGGTGCAAGGCGCGTGTCTGCGCATCGTCTTCGACGACGAGGATGCTGCCTGCGGGTTCGGGCGAGACCAGGTCGGCCAATGCCTCGGCCAGCGCGCGCGGGCCGGCCGGTTTGAGCAGCAACCCCGTCGCGGCGCCGCCTTGGCGGAGCGTGGCGCTGCCCGGCGTGTGATCGTAGAGGATGACCGGTAGCTGCTTGAGTTGCGGATGGGCACGCAGCTGATGTACGATGCTCCAGTTTTCGGCTCCCACGGCCGTCACATCCCAGGCCAGCAAGGTGGGGTCGATGGTTGCGAGCACGCGCGCCAGGTCGTCGTCCGCATACAGCCGGTGCAGGGCCAGGCTCCGCCGGGCGGCCAGTTGCACCAGTCCGGCGGATGGGAGATCGCTCTCGGCAATCAACAAGATGGCTTGCCGGTTGCTGGGATTGGACGCTGTGGTCCGTTCGGCGGGCAGCGGCAGGTAGATATGGAAAGTACTCCCTTGCCGGGGCTGGCTTTCTACGGTCAGGCGCCCGTGGTGCAGCTCAACCAGCCGGCGGGCGATACTCAGGCCGAGGCCAATGCCCTCGTGCCGCAACGCGCGGGGGTCGGCGCTGATGAAGGGTTCGAAGATCTGCTCCTGCATCGCCGGGGCGATACCCACCCCGGTGTCGGCGACCCAGAGATGTAATTCGGCGGGTAGCGCCATGGCGCCAAAGGTAATCTGGCCGGTGGGAGTGAACTTATGCGCGTTGTGGAGCAGGTTGAGCAGCACCTGGCGCAGGCGCAGCGGGTCGGCCACCACCGGCGGGAGCGTGGCCGGCAGGTCGCGCCGCCACGTCACGGCCCCGCCCGCCCCCATCGCTTCCGCAGCGGAGCGAAACACTTCCTCCAGGAAGGCGCTGGTGTCGAGGCGCTCAAGCAGCAGATCGAGTTCATCGATCTCGGCGCGGGAGAGATCGAGCAGATCGTTGATCAGCCGCAGCAGGTCCTCGCCGCTACGGTAGATTTGTATGAGGTCCTGGCTCAGGCTGGTGGGGGCGGCATCACGGGGCAGGGCGTCCAGCGCGGCCCGGCTATAGCCGAGGATGATGTTCAACGGGGTACGCAACTCGTGGCTTACGTTGGCCAGCAGCGCTGTCTTGAGCCGGTCGGCCTTTTCGGCGGTGGCCCGCGCGGCCAGCGCCTGGCCGTAGAGTTCGGCGTTGCGCATGGCGATGCCAAGTTGATCGGCCAGCACCTGCAACCCATCGAGTTCTTCGCGTGTGCGGTGCGCGGCCCGGCGATTCTGCAAGTCGAGTAGGCCCACGATCTCACCGCCCAGGTGGACCGGCACGACCACCCGCGCTTGCATGGCCGGCCAGGCCGGATCGGGCGGGAAGCGGTGGCTGGCGTACACATCGGGGATGAAGATGACGCGGTCGTGAGCCAGAACGTCGGTCAGCGGCCCGGCGGGGTCGGGGCAAAAGCCCGCCGCGCTGTCACCGCCCCGCGCGGCGCTGACTTCGACTAGCAGGCCCGCGGCTCTCTTCCAGATCAAGAAGCGGGCATCGTCGAAGCCGTAGTTGTCGCGGATAAGCGCGGTAATCGCCAGGGAGAGTTGCTGCTCGTCGAGGATCAAGCCGATCTGGCGGTCAATCGCCAGGCTCGTCTCGAGTTGCACAACCCGCTGCTGTTCGTGGCTCCGGTTGACGCCGACCAGGCGCGTGGGTAAGTCGGCCAGGCTGATAAGCTTGCGTGTGGCGACTTCCGCGACATTGGCCGCGGTCACCAGGCGCTGGCGGATGCGGAAGTGCGCGGGTAGCGGCTCTCCACGAGCCGCCCGGTAGGCGAGATTGACACCCTGCGTGGCGATGTCGTCAATATCCGTTTCGACGGTGGCCGTCATGCGACCGCCGGCGATGGCGGCCACGGCCCAGGGGTCGCCGTTGATACCCAGGATCAATGCGTCGGGCCTCAGGCGCCCCACCGTCCCCGCCGCGTCGCGAGCGGCGATAGCCAGCGAGTCCGAGAGGCCGACGACGGCGTCCGGGACACGATCGGGGTGGGCGTGTAGGTAGGCGGTCACCTGCGAGTGCGCACTGTCATAGATCCAATTGGTCGTGACATGGTGCATGGTAAATCGGCCGTCTGCGGGCAGCGCCGCGTGGAAGCCGTCGCGCCGGCTGCGGCTGCTGTCGTCGTCGCCGACCTGGCCACTGACCAGCAGCACTTGCCCACCGTCCGGCCGGTGCGCGGTCAGAAAGCCGCCGAGCATGTATGCCGCGTCGTAAAGGCCCTCCCGCGAGGTGAGCCGCGGATGGCGCACCGGGGTCTCCGGCAGATAGACAACCGGGATGCCCTGGTCGGGGATGCCGGTGAGCAGATAGGGGGTCAGGGCATTGCCGATCAGCGCGTCAAGCTCCTGCACCCGGAGATCTTCGATCACCTCGACCTGCTCGTCGTGCGTGAATAGGTCCGGATGCTCAAGATCGATTTCGACCACCTCGACCGGGAGCGCTTGCGCGCGCTGCCACATCACCTCCCGCACCTGGACCCAGAAGGGGTCGCCCGGTCCAATTTGGATGCCAACTCGTGGTGTGTGCGGCATAGTGACCTCCTCGCACCCAGCCAGGGAGCCCTTGCGCTGGTTTGAGAGGCATATGGCTCGGGCGCCACTCTAATCCTCGGCAGTTGAACCGTTTCCGGGTATCCCATTTCTCCGCAGCGAAACGCCTATGTACGCGCGAGCGCTTTGGATGGCCGCAATTATACCACATCAACGTCGGAGCGCGTTCAACACCACGAGTTGTATGGCGCCAACCTGGCGCCATACAACATGACCAAGCCATGCATAGTTTCCCAGTCGTGGCCTGTTACAGCTATATTTAGATGAGGCCGGGTCATAAATCACCAGGCTGTCTTGCGGCAGGCGTTGAGCCGCACATTCAAATCCAAGTTAATGGCTGTTTGGCGCACTGGGCCAAGCGGGCGATTTTGGTCGTGCCCGACGCCTCCTTTAGCGCGCAATGCCGGGCTGGCCGCGGCCCCGTCGCGGCCATAGTGGCCCCAAGGCTTCATGAGCACGACCAAGTGGCCGCCCAGCGCGCCAATTTGCGCGGGCAACTGATCCGGTAGGGCAGCCAGACCGCCTTCCCAGAAGCGGCATCCCGGATAGTGCCCCCTCTTGAGTCCGCAAGGTGCACAACTCCTGCATCTCCAGGGTCGGTTGCTCCAACACCGTGAGTAGTTCATGCATAGTTTGTAGATCCTTGACGATCATGATGACGAGCGCCTTAAAGAAGAGCCAATCCGAATAGACAGTTGGGTGTCCTCCGGTACGCTGCGCTGCGGGCGGGCTAGGGATGGGGTCCACCAACTTAACCGGCACGATAAGCATGCTGATTTCCGGTATTATGGCAATTGCCGCCGGTCGTTGGGTTTAAGCAACTACAGTGATATGGAGCTATCTGTGCTTCGGGGGTGCCAAAGCGCAGCTTTTTATTTATGACCACGCCTCATTTGGTTACCTTTCAATGTTCAGGATCAGACTTGACCTGATGACCCCGTGATTGGACAGCAAAGGGTCGATGATCTGCTCAGGCGAACACAGCCTGCATCCGCATATTGAAGGCACGAGCGGGGTAATTTGTAGAGGATTCTCACGCCAGGGTGACACAGAATTGGTACCCGCCTGGTGGCTGAAGCATGCTCCTGGGTTTGCAGTCGTGGTTCGCCCCTACGGCACCGCGCCAGCAGAATTTAAGTTTGGCTACATTTGTCGCTACATGGAGCACGATAAAGCCACGAATATAAAATCACTCGTGGCTATTTCTCGCTATATTGAGTTATATTTGGGTGCTCAGGATCAGACTTGAACTGATGACCCTGCGATTTTCAGTCCCACGAATAGTCGTTTATCGCCGTTTGTTGTCGTCTATAGTTGTCAGTTCTGCCTAGTGTTAGCACTCTTAGATTCCATGGTTGTCTATGACGGTCTGCTATTGTCTGGCGGCTTGGCTACATTTTTGGCTACATGCTTACTTTAGAGAACGCGGCCTCCTGCTATTTCCGCTACAAAAAGTGCCACGTTCCTAGCTCCAATTCGCTGGCCTATCTAGCTGAGGCATGGTCATAAATACTCAGGCCGCCTTGAGGAAGGCTTTGAGCCCAAGATTTAAGTCCCGACCGTGCTCGTGCCGATATAACAAGGCCAACTGGTACCAATATACAGCCTAACGCCCAGCGCCACGTGGCGACCCACCCCCGCGTCGGCACCTGAGCATGGCCGCCAAAGATGCCCTTGAAGTGCTGATTGAAGTTCTCGATAGCCAAGCTGCGCAGTTTGTGGAAGGTGCGCCGCACCTCCACCCCGTCATCGCCGTGCGGATAACGCCCATGCCGGGTCGCTACCAGCCACCAACCGCGCAGCCGACAGATGGCCCGCAGCTCGGGCGTGTTGTAGTGCGTGTCGCCCAAGATGTAGCGCACGTCCGGCGGCAACTCGTCATGATTCCACCACAGCAGCCTGGCTGCCGCAGCACTGGCGGCGACGTTAGCGGCTGTGAGTTCCGCCGCCAGCGGGATCCAAACTCCCGCGACTACTGTCAGCAGATGCAGTTTCCAGCCGTAAACCCAACCATGCCAGCCACTCTTCGTCCAGTGGGCCTCAGTATCGATGGAAGTATGCGGCATTTCGCCCAGTTCCCGATGCTTTTGGTGCACACGCCGCCTTTGGCCCGCAGCACCGTACTGTCGGCAGCCACGGCGCGCCCGTAGTTGGCCCAAGGCTGGATCACGGTGACCAAATGGGTACCCAGGCAGCGGATCGGCGCGGGCAGTCGATCGGGCAAGGCCGCCAAGCGGCGCGCCCAGGTACGGCGGGAAGGATAACGACCCTGCTCCCACAACAGGCTCCGCAGCGCAACATCTCGGCGCCCGGTTGCTCCAGCACACAGAGCAGTTCATAGGGTGAGTGCAGATGCTTGACGATCATGATCACCAAAGCCTTAAGAAAGAGCCGGTCGGAGTAGGTCGGCGGTCGGCCGCGCCCGCGTTTGACGGGCGCCAGCGGGGTTGGAATGCGATCGACCAAGCGAACCAACAGCACAAGCAGTGTGGCTTGTGGTACCATTGTAATTGCCTTCCTGGAATGTGGTCTGAGCAACTACAATGATAGGGTTGGTGCCGCCCTGCGGCAAGCCTGCGGGGCGGCTTTCCATTTATGACCACGCCTCATCTTGCTGCACATGTCAAGCACGTTTGTGAGCAAAGTCTTGCGTACACCTCTACCCTTCGCTCTCCTTTGCAACGGGAGTTTTGATGCGCCGCGCAGACCTTGGGATCCACAGAGACGCGCCTGGATATAGGGGGCCTTGAATTCAACATAAGTGAAGTGATCGACTACCCTAAAGGATACGCCCAACTATTCCACTTGCCCTGCCGCTAACCAGCGACGCCACTTGTGCCTGCCTTGACTCGGTGAGACGGGAGTGCTATTCTCTTGCTAGAGAAGACGGTCTGGAGACCTGGCGGCGATGCCAGGCGCTCGCTGTGCCGAGACGCCCGGCGCCACCCCTGGCTGCGGCCCCAGCTTGTCCACCCGAGTCTGGAGGAGCAGACGTATGCCTCCACACGTGGCTGTGGTTATAGGCATCAATTACACCAACCCGTCCCCTGGCGCTGACAACGACGGAACCCGTGGTTTTGTCACTCCTTTGCGCTTCGCTGAAGCCGATGCGCGGGCGATGGCAGCAGCCTTGCAGCAACACGATTATGACGTCGTCACCCTCCTGGGTGCTGACGCCACCCGCCGCAAAATCATCGAGAGCTTGCGGCGCCAGAGTCTGGCTGCGGGCGGCGACGGCTTGCTCTTCGTCTACTTTGCGGGGCATGGCGATATCGATCCCTACGACGCGCAGATCGCCTATCTGCTGCCCGCCGACGCCGACCCGGAGGCGCTCGACTCCACGGCCATCCCGTTGGATGATCTGGCCCGGCGTTATTTGGGACAGGCGCGTACCACACTCACGCTGCTCGACTGCTGCCATAGCGGCTACGCCATCGGCCTGCGTGGCCGGGCCGTGCCCGCGAAAGCCGGCGTGGAGTTCGGCTTGCAAGCGCAGAATACCTTCGGCAACGTGCGCGGCCGGATCGTGCTGGCGGCCTGTGCCGGGGATCAGCAAGCGCGCGAACTGGCGGAACTCGGTCACGGTGCGTTTACGTATTATGCTCTGCAACACTGGCAGACTAGCCAATATGTCAACGACCTGAACCTGTATGAACACGTAGCCACGGCGTTGCACCGGGTGGGCCTGCCCAGCCCGGTGCGCGGCGGGGTCCAGGAAGGGCTGATGGAGTTACGCCCGCCCTTGCCCGCCCCCGTGCCGCTGCCCCCAACCAACGCCGCGCCCCCCGGCGCCGCGGACCCTGGCACCCCTGTGCCGCTGCCGCCCAACAACCTGCCCCCCAATCCGACTCCGTTCATTGGCCGCGAGCGCGAACTGGCCGCCTTGACTGCACTGCTACTGCGGCCGGACGTGCGGCTAGTAACGCTCACAGGTTCCGGCGGCACCGGCAAGACGCGCTTGGGCTTGCACTTGGCCGCCCGGCTCTTGCCGGAGTTCCCCGACGGGGTCTTTTTCGTCCCGCTCGCGTCGCTCAGCGATCCCGATCTCGGTATCTCCGCCATTGCCGCGACCCTGGGCATCAAGGAAGCGGCGGGCCGGCCGCTGATCGAGGAGATACGCGAGTATTTACGCAGCCGGAAGCTACTGCTGGTCCTGGACAACTTCGAGCAGATTGTCGCGGCGGCCGATCTGGTTGCCGAGGGACTCGCCGCCGCGCCCCGCCTGAAGGTGCTCGTAACCAGCCAGGTGCCGCTGCATGTGCGGGGCGAGAAAGAGTTCCCGGTGACTTCGCTGGATCTTCCCGATCCCCGGCGCCTGCCGCCGGTGGAACAATTATTGGAGTACCCGGCGATCCGCTTGTTTGTCGAGCGGGCCCGCGACTGCAAACCCGACTTCACGCTGAACGTGGCAAATGCCGCGGTAGTGGCGGAGATCTGCGCCCGTCTGGATGGATTACCGCTGGCGATTGAGCTGGCGGCGGCGCGGATCAAGCTGCTGCCGCCGCAGGCGATGTTGGGCCGGCTGCAAAGCCGGTTGAAGCTGCTAACCGGCGGCGCACGGGACCTGCCCGCGCGCCAGCAGACGTTGCGCAAGGCGATCGACTGGAGCTACAACTTACTGGTCAGGGGCGAGAAAGCCCTGTTCCGCCGCTTAGCCGTCTTCGTCGGTGGGTGTACCCTGGAAGCAGCAGAAGCGGTGGTGTGCAACCCGGAAGGCGCCGCCCCGCTGGAGGTCGATGTCCTCGATGGCCTGGGGGGCCTTGTCGACAAGAACCTGGTGCGCCAGAACGAGTACGGCGATGGTGAGCCGCGCTTCTGGATGTTGCAGACCATTGGGGAGTATGCCCGCGAGCAGTTGGAGGAGGATAGCGTGGCGGCGGCCTTGCGGCAGGCCCACGCAGCCTACTACCTGACTCTGGCCGAGGACGCCGATGCCCATCTGGCGGGCCAGGAGCAAGCCACCTGGCTGGCGCGGCTCGATCGCGAAGTGGATAATTTACGTGCCGCCCTTAGCTGGAGTTTGGATGCGGGCGCGGAGGAAACTGCGGCCCGCATCGGAACCGCACTTTGGCGCTTCTGGTGGACACGCGGCTATCTCACCGAGGGGCGACGCTGGTTGGAGGCGGCGCTGGCTGTTGCCGCCCTGCCCGTGGCCGTTCGAGCCAAGGCGTTACGGGCGGCCGGCATCCTGGCCCACGACCAGGGTGACTACCAGCGGGCGGAGATCTGCTTTACGGAAGCCCTGGCGGCGCAGCGCGAACTCGGCGACACTCTGGGCATCGCCCAGGCGCTCAACAGCCTGGGTGTCCTGCTGGATCGGCGCGAGGACTATGACCAAGCGCAGCAGGTGTACGAAGAGGCACACGAGCTTTTCGCCCAACTAGGAGACGAGCGGCGCGTCGCTCTCGCCCTCAACAACCTGGGCACGGTTGCCGGCAAACGCGGTGATTACGCCGATGCTCAGGTCTATTTTGAGCAGAGCCTTGCCCTGGCCCGGCGGCTGGGCGACCAGCAGGGCATTGCGCGCACGCTGGGCAACCTGGGCGACACTGCCGAGTACCAGGCCGACTACGCGCGGGCGTGGCGGTTGCAGCAGGAAAGCCTGGTCCGATTTCAAGAATTAGGCGATCGCCCGGGTATCGCGGTACGCTTGGAGAGCCTGGGTTGGTTAGCCGGCCTGCAAGGACAGGCGGAGCGCGCGGCACGGCTCTTTGGGGCCGCGCAGACCTTGCTCCACAGTATCGAAGCTACGAATCATCCTTCCAATTGGAAGGTCCATGAGCAGCGAGTAGCTGCCCTGCGGCAGCAACTGGACGAGGTGCGCTGGAGGACCGCCTGGGAAGCGGGGCAGGCATTACCTATGGACCAGGTGATCGCCGAGGCTCTAGCGCCGCTTGAACACGGCGCCGCGTAGCCCGGCCAGTCGCCCTACATGCGCAGGGCGACTGGCCCGAAAGGGTATCCACTGGGTTTACGGATGCGTGAGGGCGCCGTAGACGATCTTAGCGATCTGGCCCCGCGTGGCGGAGTTGCCGGGGCGGAAGGTGCCGTCGGCGTATCCGCTGATGATACCGTGGTGGAAGGCCGTCTCGATCACATCGTAGAACACCGCATCGGGCGGCACGTCGCTAAAGTGCGGCCCCCCGGTCGTATCAGGTGCCCAATTCTGGGCGCGCACGATGATCTTGCAAAGCTGCCCGCGCGTGACATTGTTGCCGGGGCGGAAGGAGCCGTCGGCATAGCCGCTGATAATGCCGTGGTTGACGGCGGTCTCGATCACATCGTAAAAGACCGCGCCGGGCGGCACGTCGCTGAAGTGCGGCCCTCTGCTCGTATCAATCGCCCAACCCTCTCCGAGCACGATGATCTTCGCCAACTGGCCCCGGGTGGTTAAATTGGACGGCCGGAAGGTGCCGTCGGCATAGCCGCTGATGACGCCCCGGCTTGCCAGGTACATCACCGGCACATAGAAGTAGTCGCCGGGATGTACGTCGCTGAACGAGATTGGCGTAGGGGTGGCAACATTGCCGTAGACGTTGAGCACGGAGCCGGCGCTACGGGCGGCGGGATTGGCTGGCGCCTGCCAGACGAGGCGTTCGCGCGAGCCATCGGGATGGGGGGCCGTGGGCAACCCGTCGATGAAGGTACTTGGCGTCCCGGTGAGCAGGTTAGTTTGCCGCACGGCCCAGGTCTGGCTGAAGGTGTTGAATTCCTGCCAGGTGATGGCGTAGCCGCTGACGGCCGGGAGCGGGGGCGCCGGCAACCCGCTGATCACGGAAATGACGCCGCCGAAATTACCGCGGTCGATCGCGACGCCATCCCAGCCCGGCTCGAAGATGCCGGGGCGTTGCAGAGTAGGCGTATAGTATTCCTGCCAGACAATCACCGGTCCGCTAACTGCGGGATTGGTCTGGTCGGCCAGGCGCGTGGGAACGGCAAAGGGGGTGGGTGTGTTGTAGAAGGAGTCTGCGCGGTCCTGGCCCACAACCTGCCAGTAGGGGCTGCCCGTTGGCGTTTGTAGCGCTGCGGTCGGGGCATGGCTCTGCCAGAGCACAGTCGTGAAGTAGCTCTGGCTGAGCGGCGTTACTTGCACATTCACGACGGGATTGGTATTGGTGTTGAGGCTGCCATCGGTCAGTACGACGGGTGCGCCCACCGTATCGGTGATGACGGCGCCGGCGATATCGTAGCGATTGGCGCTCTCAGGGGTGGTGGTCGCCAGAGCCAGGGCGCCGCTCTGCCAGACGACGATATTGTGGCTGGCAGCGGGGTTGATCTCGTCACCGGGGCCGGCTGCGATAGGGGTGGGGCCGCCGGCCGTATTGTTACCCAGTAAGCGGGCGCCGTAGATATCCCAGGTGCCGTTCCGGTTGTCTTGCCAGACGACGAGATTACCGCTGAGGGTGGGATGGCGCTGGTCGCCCGGCCCCTGGTAGACCGGGAAGGTCTGGCCGGTCGCCAGGTTCCTGGCGAAGACATCCCAGGTGCCGTCGCGGAACTCCTCCCAGACGGCGCCGTCGACACGCGGCCCCTGCTGGTCGGTGGGCGTGGGGGCGAGGGCCGCCGGGAGTAGCGTCGGCGGCACGGGCACTTCCCCGTCGATTTTGGCGATCATAGCATCAACGTAACCGCCGAAAATAGACTGGTAGGGCTGGGAGCCGACCGGGAAGTCGGTCGATTCGGTGTAGCCGGTGATGTAGGCATTGCCGACGCCGTTCACCGCGATGGCCTGGGCGGAGTCCTTCCCGCTGCCGCCAACATAGGTGGAGTAGAGGAGCGCCGAACCGGTCGGGTTCAGCTTGCTCACGAAGGCGTCGCCGTCGCCGCCGCCAAAGGTGGGTTGCAATGGATTCGCTAGGGGAAAACCGTAGGCGGTTCCGCCGGTGACATAGGCGTTGCCGACGCCATCCACCGCAATACTCTGGCCATCGTCGCTGATGCCAAGGTAGGTCGAGTAGACGAGAGCTGAGCCGGCCGGATCCAGCTTACTCACAAAGGCTCCACCAGGGGTAGATTGTAACGGGTTGACCAGGGGGAAATCGGACGAGGAAATGTAGCCGGTAACGTAAGCACTGCCGGAGCTATCCACCGCAATACCGTAGCCCCAATCGATCCCGCTGCCGCCGAGGTACGTGGAGTAGACGAGCGCCGAACCCATCGAGTTTAGCTTGCTCACAAAGGCGTCGATCTGGCCATGGGAGCCGGCTTGCAGCGGGTTGACCGTGGGAAAATCTGTTGAGTAAGTGTAGCCGATAATATAGGCATTGCCTACCCCATCTACCGCTATGTTCCAGGCATAGTCATTCCCGGTGCCGCCAAGATAGACGGAATAGAGTAGGTCCGCACCGGTCGGGCCCAGTTTGCTCACAAAGCTATCGACTCCGCCCCGCGTAGTGGGCGGTAGCGGAGTGGCATGCGGAAAATCGGTCGATTCCGTGTAGCCGGTGACATAGGCGTTGCCGGCACTGTCCAACGCGATGCTCCGGATAAAGTCATTTCGGCTGCCGCCGAGGTAGGTGGAGTAGACCGGGACCGCACCGGTCGGGTCTAGTTTGCTCACAAAGCCATCGTCCCCCCCGCCTGGCGTGGCCTGCAGCGCGTTAGCTGTAGGAAAGTCATCCGAGTCGGTGTAGCCAGCGACATAGGCGTTGCCGGTGCTATCCGTCGCGATGCTCTCGCCCCATTCGAGGCCACTGCCGCCCAGATAGGTGGAATAGCCAGGGCTTCCGGTGGCGTCGAGCTTGATCACAAAGGCGTCCCAATCGCCGCCAAAGATGGCTTGCTGCGGGTTGGTGGTGGGGAAATTGGCACTTAAGGTGAAGCCGGTGGAATACACATTGCCCGCGCCGTCTACCGCGATGCCATAGCCTTCTTCGAGTCCGCTGCCCCCAAGGTAGGTGGAGTAGACAAGGGCGGGGTCGAGGATGAGCGGGCGGGTGGCGTCGTAAGCGCCCAGGGTAAAGCCCACCGTACCCTCAGCAGCCACCTGGTAACGGGCTGTTACCGGGACGCGCCGCCCGGCCTGCTCCTGCCAGGCCACCGGCGCGGCCTCGGTCAGCGTGGCGGGCGCCTGTCCCGCCGGCGAGTCGGCCGGCGCGATTTGCAGGTTGCCGTCGCCATCGACCTGCACGCTCCGGGCGCCCGCGTAGCGCCAGCGGATGCGGGTGGGATCGGCGCCGGGGGCCAGGGTGTAGGTGCCTTTCAACTGCCGCCCGGTGCCGTCATAGCGCAGGTCCACACCGGGATACAGGCCGCCGTAGATGACGGCGCCATAGGTGGGCACGTTGGTATGCCAGCGAGCCGGGTCGTTACCCAGGAAATAGTTCACCCGTCCGGGCAACGGCATGTCCGCCCGCAAGGTGGGGGTGGTGTTGGCGCCCAGGAACTGCAGGCGCATCACCTGGGGTGGCGACGGCGCTGCCGTATGCCCTTCTGCTCTCGCCGTGGCGGGCGCGGCGGGCCGCGGATCCAGCCGCCCGAACAACGCGGGCACTGCGGGGGGTGACTCCTGCTCTGCCGCGTTGGGAGTGGCCGCGTTCAGGGTGAGCACGACCTCGGCGGGCGTGAAGAACAACATCCCGGCGATGGTATGGGCTTGGAAGCGCACGGTCGAGCCGGTCTGGCCTTCGTTGGCCTCAAAGGCTAACGGCAGGTTGCCCCGATCGAGGCTGTGGGCCGGCTCGGCGGACGGAGCGACCGGCGCGGGGTCGCTCCGTCCGGGCGCAAACGGTAGTAGGCTCAGCAGGAATATTGCACCGACCAGCCCACCAATTCTGAGACGTGGGTTCAACCAGCCGCCAACGGGCCGTATGGGCTTCATGTCTCCATCCTTTCGACTCTACGCGACTGTATGCGAGAAAGTCGTCCCAATCTGCCGGGGGCGCGACAGGAAGGTAGTACGTGTTCGCTGGGGAGGTTAGTGCATGTTCCTTCCTCTCGCTGGAGAGCACCCTGCGAGGAGGGCCGGCGGTAAGCTATGCCGTGAAATCCACCTATACTGAGGATCAGTCTAGCAGGGTTATATGGGGGTGTCAATAGGTTTCCTGCTAAGGATCAGCCGCAGGTTGCGCCGCACGTTTTACCTGCGCCTGATCGGTCCTCAATCTGAGCTTGGATACACAAGGATGGCGGAGCGAATCCAAAGCTGTGCGGGCAGTCACCAGGATGGGAGGTAATCATAAGGTGCCCTGAAAAGTCCTCGCAACTCTATTGACTCGGATCGAGGATTGTGCTTTAATGAGATTGCGTCAGGCAGCCTAGCTAACCGTCACCTTACGCCTCGACGCACCCTTCTTCATCGACACCCAGGAGTCGACTTTACCCATTTTTGCGTGTGCGGAGTTTACCGCAGCCACTCCGCACCATTACTTATACCTTCGCCGTCGCAGGAACCCATGAGCTATCCACGCGCAGAGGGGTTCTATGTCTATGCCGCGATCCTAGAACACCTAACAACTCGCTCGTTCCTATCCGGCTACTGAGAGAACCGGCTCCTTACCGCCCGGCTCGCTTCAGGAAGGAAGCATCGCGCCAATGAGTAGCCTCTTGATGGTCCCGTTGCAAATCGACGCGCTTCTCCTCGAACACGACCAGATGGTCGTCGCCGCGAAGGCGGATTTTACGGAACTGCCCTACAACGACGGCACACGCGATGTCCACTCCAGCACCGCCAACCTGAGCGAGAACATCATCGCGGTACCCTTCGAGGACGAGACGCTCAACCTCAAGGCGGGCATTCACCTGCATTGGGCGCTGCCCGATGCCCTCACACGGGGTACCCATTCCGCAGATGGTACCGACTTTCCCGCAGCGCCCAATCGCTGGCTGGTCATACGCAGCGGCGGGCCAGGCGGGGAATCGCCGGCACTTGCCACCGCCTGGGTCGTCGAGAGCGATTATTTGTACCCGGACGGCACTCTAGCCGGACAGGGCAGTGTCAGCGTCCCGGTGGCCCCGGACTCGGCGCACGGCCGGCACCAGCCTTTCCGCTATCAAGGCCGCAAAGTCCCCTTGGCGCTCTGGGCGCCGGGCGATCCTAACGCCGAGTATCTGGATCACTTGACTGCCGTGGGTTATGGCGAGCCGACCTTCGCCGCTTTTTATCCCAACTGTCTAAGCGTGTTCGGCTTCCACGACGACGACTATCGTCCGTCGTCCCAGGGCGATTTTGTCACGACGGCGCAGGGACTCCAATACGACGTGATCGGCTGGTATAGCGACCCAACGCAGGACCCGTTCGCGCGTTTCGTTCAGGATGGCGACTCGGCCACCTTGCCGCAAGCCGTGCTGGATAGCTTCGGCTGGCAGGTCAACCTCTCCGGCGCCGACTTCCCCCTTGGGATGCTGTGCTATGCCCGCTTGACCTTCAGGCATAGCGGGACGGCCATCGAAAATCCCGCGCTGGCGGACCCGGATACGACCATCACGATTGCCAATACCGGTACGGAGGCTCTGGCCGCCTACCTGGCCGTGCGGATTGACTCCAACGAGAAGGCGATTATCGAGGACCAGTTGGAGGCGATTCAGCTGGCGAGCCGGCTGGCGAACCAGCAACTGGACATTGGCGCCAAATTCCAGGAGCTGCGACATGAGAAGGGCTTCGTCGCCGGGGCTGGAGGAACCTTATGGCGGGTACAGCCGGTCAAGAGCGGCGCCGGCGCCCCGGCCAACGCCGGTGATGCCGTCCCCGAGCAAGTTACCCTGCCCGATGACCTGGCCCACACCCTAAACACGCTTAATACCCGGCAGAGCGCTTACGACCAGAGCCTGCAAGAGATCCTGGCGCTCCGGCAGCAGCTTTTTGCCGATTGGTACAAATACATGCTCTGTGCCTACCCGCCCGACGATGCCCGCGACGACTATCCCGATGTTGATCAGGTGCAGAACTTTGTGCAGACCCACGACCTGGATCCGCTCGCGGCACAGGTGAGCGGCATGGGCGCTCTAACCTTGCAGGTCGACGCCGCCGGTAATGTTACGAGCGCCACCGACACAACCCAAACGAGCGGTTCCCTGGCGGACCAGGTGGCTCAGTCGATCACCGCCCTGTTGAGTGGCCTGGCGGTCTTCAACGGCACCGGCGCAGCTAAGGCGGCAAAGGCCACCTATGTGCTGCGTCCTGGCGCCGCGCCGCGCTACTGGCTGCCCCGCGAACCGGTCGTGCTCCTGACCGGACCGGCGGTGCAAGCGAGCGACCGGTACGGCGCGGACGGGACGCTGGTTTGCGATGTTTTGCCCGATACGAATCGCGTAGCCGACTTGCTGCCCGGCCACTTCGATACCCTGATGAGCCGGATCACACAGATTGGCGAGCGGTACTTGTTTAGCGTTGGGCTGGAATTTGCCGGCGAATTGGATAACCAGCAGCTATCTGACCGGCTGAGACAAGAGTTTCAAAGCCATCAGCAGCCTCTCACTGCCCAAGCCCGAGTGCTGGGCAGCCAAGCAGGCCGCAATTGGACAATTATGGACAGTAACAGCAGGTACGGCATTCGTGTGGAAAACCAAGCGTTAAACGTGTACGGGGAGAGCAGTGGCATCACCACGTGGCAGCAGCAACCGTGGAATCCCTTCCTGCTCGAATGGCTGGTCGAGGTCTTGCCGTTAGACGAGGGCAGCAATCTCGACCCAGCCACGGATACCTATGCGCCTGATTTCATCACCAATGCCTATACGCTAGAGGTAAACCAACCCGACCTGATACCAGGTAATAGCGATGCGGGCTTGCAGAAGCGGTCCTGTATCTACAGCGGTTCCAGTATCCTGACACCCCAGGCGCGCCTGGTGATCGGCCAGCAACTGGCTGAGTACCTGGAGGCCGCCGGACTGGACTCCGGCAGCGATGTATACCAGCATTTGCAGACGGCGCAACAACTGCTGGCTGATCCCCAGTTCCATTGTCTCTCGCAGGCGCTCGGTGGGTTCAACGAAGCCCTACTCATGCGGCGGCAGACCTTGCAACTGCCTATTGCCGACCCGCTGGGATTCGACGATTACCGGGCGTTCAGCGAGACGGTCGCCACGGCCGTCATGGGCAGCAACACCAGCGCGCCCCAGCCGCTGTGGGACTTTAACCCCATCCGTAACGGCGCCTTGCGCCTGCTGCAACTACGCCTGGTGGACAGCTTCGGCCAGGTGAAGGCGCTGGATTGCCGCCAGGTCCAGACCACCGAGGCGCTGAAGACACTGCCCGATCCCACACTGGTTGCGCTCCCGCCGCGTCTGGTGCAACCGGCCCAACTCGACTTTCGCTGGCTGGCGGCCAACAGCGACGACCAGGAGATGAACGACCACCCCGCGACCACCCCGATCTGCGGCTGGATGCTGCCTAACAATCTGGACAACAGCCTCATGATCTACGACAACCAGGGCAAGGGGCAGGGAGTGATCAGGGCGACCGGCCAGGGGACCGATTGGCAGGGGCTGGCGGACCAGCCGCCGGTGGCGCGGAACGATATCGCCAATGCCCATTTGCGGCGGCTGGTAGGGTATCTGCTCGACCAATCGCCCGACTTCTTGGACCACTTCCTTACCGCGCTCGACTCCAGCCTGGCGAACATCGATCCGGAAAACTTTGCCCAGCACGCCGACCTGGCGCTGTTGATCGGCCGCCCGCTCGCCCTGGTACGCGCGATGCTCAACCTGGAGCTACAAGGTCTGCCCGCTGTTCACCAGGCCTGGAACAATTTCCGCCAGGACCTGGTGCGCGCTAGCCGGGATACCGACGGCTTTCTGGGCGTGCAGTTTCCCATCCGCGTCGGTGAGTTCCAGCAACGCAACGACGGCCTCGTGGGCTACTGGCGCGAGCAGCCGGACGGCACCTATGCCGGCGACATATTTTACTCGCCGGAGAGCAACCGCGCCGCCGGGGAGCCGCGCGACGAACAGATCCAGACCCACGACGATAACCCGGCCCCGCTCATGCAGACGCTCAACGGCGCGCCTATTATCCTGAGTATGCTGGTCGATCCGCGCGGGGGTGTCCAGGCGACCAGCGGCATTTTGCCCGCCAAGGTCATCAGCATCCCGCCGGACCAGTATGTCCCCGCCCTGCAGGC